>PKTD01000101.1 GCA_002869315.1 Marinilabiliales bacterium
CTTCTTATCACTGCTTGTTCAGCATAAGAAGCTGAATCTGATATATTCATTGCTTTTAAATTACAAAACTCTATTGCACCTTCTATACCATCTCTTTTAATTGCATTTCTCAATTCCACCTGATAGGTATTCAACATTTGCTTTTTTAAGTTGTCACCCTTCTCAATCAACATATTTATAGTGCTGTCGTTGAGATTTATTGGTATTGTTCGGTTGGGAGTAATTACTAGAGGTTTATTTACATATTTGCGTTCTAGTTTTAGTTCTTTTTTTTCTGTTGGGTTATTGCATGATAAAACTGCAAATATTAAGATAAGTGGAAGTATATAATAACTTTTCATTTTTTATTATTTATTAGTTTCAACTGATATCACTTTGCCAACAAAATTAAGATTTTCTCCGGCCAATGGATGATTAAAATCAAGTGTAATGGCATCTTTAAGTATTTTTATAATTTTCCCATGATGCTTATTTCCCTCATTGTCAGTCATAGGCAGTACATTGCCTATCTGAATCATCTTTTCATCTATTTTTCCATCTACTTCAAAAGTGTCTAACGGAATATCAAATATTGCATAGGGATCGATCGGTCCATAAGCATTTTCTGCTTTTATACTAAAATCAAATTCATCACCACTATTAAGCCCAGAAAGGTTTTGCTCAAAATCAGGTAGTAATTGTCCTATACCAAAAACAAACTCAGCAGGATTACTATCATTAATTTCCTCTATAATTTTTCCTTTATCGGTTTTCAATTTATAGATTAACTTGGCTTTAACGCCAGATGATATTTTCATATTATTTTTTTTGCAAAGGTAAAATATTGAGATAATTATTAGTAATAAAATTTATGCGAAGGACAAAGGGTGATGGTAACATGGATACCATGGATTAAACATATGAAAACATATTTGTTTTGGTTATATATGACAGATATGCGTTCATTCTAATTCCTTCATTTGCCTAAAATAAAACTAATAATGCAGGAATCCAGAATACTACTTCTCCAATAATTCTATACTTGTCGTTTTTTGTAAAAATATGTGGAAAAATATTTATAATCAGCAATATAAAATTCATTAAGGAAATAATAATATATGCGATTAACTGCAATTCCGATATTCTTAATGTTAACAAATACAGTAGCACAACAAAAAGAAGTGAATGTAATATTTTTAATAAATTATTAGTTGACTGCTTTCCAAAAATTACAGCAAAACTGCTATGGCCCTCTCTAGCATCTTTTTCAAAATCGAAATAAGAAGCCATAACTCCTTCAGCGAAAGCCAATAAAAATATGAAAAGCATGCTCGCAAAAACAAATATATCAGGCGTCTTCTTTGCGCTTAATAATGGAGCCATCCATATCCCGATAACATAAAAAAAAGCAATAATAACTTCCTTTTGAAAGAAGATGTTTTTTTTAGTAGTAAAAATCAGAATCAGAAAGTAAATTAAACCAATTAAGCCTAAAAGCAAGCCTGCTGTTATTACAAGTTTATCCAGATATAAGTATGCCATAATAATGGCTGCAAAAGCAGATATTATTGCCATTATACTTAATTGTATTCTATATTTATAATGAAATAAATGCCTAAAAATTAATGCTTTATCTTTGGTTTTAAAGCCGTCAATAAGATGGTCGAAAGTATAGAAAGACCAGGTTGCCAAAACCAAAATTGTAAGCCAATTAGTATTTAATTGCAATTGTAGTAAATGGTTGGCAAATAATGCTGAAGCAATAACACCTATCACCACATCAAGACTTAAGGCTCTGAATACTTTATATGGATGAAAATTCATTATATAGCAAAAGTAGTTAAAATGCAGTCTTAATAAGTGTTTTATTAAATTATGAACTTTTCAATGAATACTTTAATTTTTACAAAAAATGGAGCACGAATACCAAAGTGTCAAAACGTGCTCCATTACTTAGCTTGTATTTAATTCACAGTTTAAAAATTAAATCGTATTCCGATGTTAAAACTTCTACCGGCTTCGTAATATAAACTGCCGGTGTCAGGACCCATATTTTTATAGGATCTGCTAAGGTGTTCTACATAATTTTCATCTAATAAGTTTGTTACTGAACCGTTTATACTTACAAATTTTGCGATATTGTAAGATAGATTGAAGTCGACAACCGTAAAGCCTGGTGTTACGCTTTCTGCAAAGCTTGTTGAAACTCTGTCTTGTTCCATTGCAAAGCGGGCATGTATGCGCGTATTAATTCTTTCAGTTTTATAAACCAAAGAGGTGTTGAAAGTAAAAGGCGGAATTTCTGCCAAAGGCTCATCCCAACTAATGTTTTGTGCATAAGTATAAGATGCCCCAGCAGTATAGGTGAAATGATTAAGGAAGTTAAAATCAGCCCCAATTTCAAAGCCTGTCATATAAACCTCGTCAACATTTGTAAATACCTTAGTTCCTTTAGGAGGATTACAAGGCATAAACTTTTTTGCTATGGTAGTATCCAATTTAGCATTTATATAATTGGTGATATAAGAATAAAATACATCTCCGTAAATACTAATATTTTTCCAACTTTTTTCTATGCGTAAATCTGTTTGATAGTTGGTTTCAGACTTTAAGTTAGGGTTGCCAAGATATTCATAAGCATCCATACCAATGCTCAGGTGGTTAATAAACATTTCAGATATTTCAGGTGATCGATGTGCCATAGCCAATGCCCATTGCAAATTAAATCCATCATCAGAATACCAACTTAGATTAGTAGTGACGCTGGGAAGTATCATTGCATCAGGTTGAATATCACCATTGTATTGTTCCTTGAAGTCATTTTCCGGATCCTTTATACTATAAGTAACATAATCGATACGGAATGCGGCAAGCCAAAATAGCGACTTAGAGATTTGGTATTTATTTTCCACAAAAACACCCAAGTTATTTTTCTTACTGTCCTGCCATATCTTATCTACGAATGCTTTTGGTTGAGGTAGAGTATCTCCTGTACATCCGTTAATTTTTACCAGTCGGTCACGGTTTCCCTGCTTGGCTATCTGACGGAAGTCGGTTCCAACATAAAACTTATTTTTCTTGGTTGTATTAATCAGGAATTCAGCTCTACCTCCATATACCTGTGCCTGAACAGGAGCAACTCCTTCAACCATCATCCATGACATACGGTTTCTTGTGGACATTTCATGATCCACAAATGAAGAGTATATTTTTAATTTCAAGTGTGATATTGACTTAGAAATATTGTAAACTCCATAGTCGAGAGAAGCAATTGTACTTTTGTCGAAATCGGCATCCATAGGAAGTCCTGCATAAAGAATATCAGATGCTTTACTGTGCCGGAAACTTATTTGCAGTCTTTGGTTATCTTTAATATTTATACCACCTTTAACTGTAAAACCCCATCTGTTAAATGAGGACGGTATTTCTTCTCCGGAACCACTTTCGTAATTTCCATAGTCTTTATAAGAGGCATTTACTGAAAAGTCGTATTTATTTTTTACTACCTGAGTGAATAGATTCGAATAAATATTATTTCCATTTGACTGATATCCGGCATCTAATGATGCAGATACTGTTTTGCCATCAACTTTTTGAGGACGTTTACTCACAATGTTTATTACACCTCCAAAAGATGGACCGAACCTCACATTATATGGTCCTTTTATTACTTCAATCTTTTCGATTTCTTCGGGAGATATTTGTGAAATAGCTGGATCCATTCTATTAGGACAGGCATTTGCACTGTGAATTCCGCCATCGATCTGAATATTCAATTGGCCGAATTTAAAACCTCTGAGTACGGGTTCCATACCGTAATTTCCTTTTTTCTCGATACCGAAACCCAGTTGATTTTTGAACATTGCTCCACCATCATGTGGATTTTCCAATTCGATGGTTTTTCCATCGATATTTGTGTTTTTTAAATTTTGTTTGGATACAATTAGAATTTCTTCCATTGTTATTGTATCGGTTTGTGCTTCTGAGATTATAGCAGCAAATATCAGAAGCACTATTATATATAGTCTTCTCATTTATGTTTTTTTTATAAGATTTAAGTATAAATGGCTATGAGAATAGCCAATAAATTGCATCACTATCTAGTTTAAATTTTCTTTCAAAAAAATAGATAAAGCAAGTATGATGTATTACTTAATACATCAGCTAATTAAAATGTTAAACAATCGTTGTTTGCGGGGGGTGGAAAATCTTATTCACGAATTCAGATTTATAACAATCTGCATTCACATAAATAAATTTCAGTTCTGGAGTAGTAAGGTTAATATCTGTTGTGCTAATGTGAGAATGTTGATAAAACAGAACTTCATTTCTCAATTGAACAAATTCCGTTTTAGGTGCATCCACAGGCTCTTCTGTTTTTTTGAGTTCGTTTTGAAGATGACATTTGCCATTGCACTTCATTTCAGGTTTATCTTTGTTTA
>PKTD01000107.1 GCA_002869315.1 Marinilabiliales bacterium
ACAGTAGCCATTATACGCAGTTGCTGAATAATATCCATCACCTGTAAAGAACCCGAAGCTTAAAACATCGCCGGTTCCTGCAATTGGACCTGCAGCAGTATCTCCTGCATAATGAAGGTAATAATCAACACCAGTTTCGGATCCACTAAGTGTAATTTCAACTCCATCACCACCTTCACAGGCATCACCACCTTCTGACAAATAAAATTCAAGGGGAGCAGGATTTAAAGTACATTGCAATTCACTTGACCATACACCATTGCCACAAGCATTAACGGCTTGTACTTTAATAGTATAATCTCCTGAAAATGTTGCTTCTGAGTTGAAGTATCCTGTTGTAGAACTACCACTCATACTTCCGGCAGCAGCAGGAGTTACTTCCCAAACATAAGAATCTGCATTGGCAACAGGGTTGGTTGTATATTCCAGGTCTAATCCAGCGCAAGCTAATGTAGTTCCGCTTGGAGTATCAGGCTGACCAACACCATTAACAACGGTGATATAATCAGTTACAGTAACACTGTTTGTTGTGGATCCATTTGAAACTTCCAAACTTACATCATATGTGCCCTCACTACTGTAGGTTACAGTTGGGTTCTGATCAGTAGATGTAGCAGGAGTTCCTCCTTCAAATGTCCAGTTCCAACTTGTAGCACCTGTACTTAAGTCAGTAAAGTTTACGCTGCTACCAGCACAAATCACGATTTCATCTGATGTGAAGTTTGCTGTTAAGGGAACGCTTTTTCTTTTTATCATACCTTGTGAACCACATGCATAAATAGTGTTATTGGCAGTAGTTTTAATTTTATAGATATGTGAAGTTCCTGCACCGTTATCCTCTATGGTCCAGTTGCCGCCACTATTGGTAGTCTTGTAAATATTTTCATCAGTGCCTCCCATATAAGCACTATCAGCATTAAAAACATGGGCCCCCTGGAAGTTTTCATAACCTGTAGCAAAGGTTTGCCATGTGGAACCTCCATCGATAGTTGACATTATTTTACCATCTTCGCCACCTACAATTCCGAAATTTCCGTCGAAGTCGACACCCATAAAAACATATTGAAAATTGCCTGAATAGATTTCTGACCAGGTATTACCCCCATCAGTTGATTTAGCAATCTTTTCATCTCCACCTACCAAATATAGAGTAGTGGCATTGGCATAACAAACATCCTGAATGCCTTGGTTGATTCCGGTCGCTGTTGTCCATGTATTACCTCCGTCACTTGTTACATAAATAACATTGCCTGAGGAATTTGTAATTGCCGCTGCCACTCCATTATTTGCATCATAAAACTCTATATCCTTAAAATACCAGTTGTCGGAGCCTACAGTAATAGTAGTCCAGGTAGCTCCACCATCTGTTGTCTTTGCAAAATAGTCATTCCAACCGGCTACAAAACCTGTTGTTGGAGATATAAAGCAAACTGCTTCAATACCATCTTGTCCGGTACCACCTAATACCTCTGTCCAGGTATCACCACCATCGCTTGTTTTAATTACGACTCCCTCTGCATTATAAGTAGTTTGCATACCTCCTGCATAACCAACATCATTCTGGCCAGGGGGAAAACTAATATCAAACAAAATATAGGATGTTCCGGTTGTTAGAGTTTCCCATGTTTGAGCACTTAACATTGTGCTTAGTAATAAGCCTAACGTTAGGGTAAAGTAAATTCTTTTCATATCACTTTTTTTTTGATTTTGGTTTAATATTTTCTCTTTCTTTAGAAATAGCATCGATAATTTTTTTCATGGCACTTGCACCATCTTTTGAGTTTTCAATTATCCTGTCTAATTGCTTTTCTATTGAAGCGTCAGTTTTTTCTTCTTCCGACATATTTTAAAAATTTCAATTACAATAAAAATTAAGACCACCAAATTCTGAATACGAAATTTTGTGCATATACTTTATTTATACTGGCACATTACAAATACAATACATACCAGGTTAAATAACAGGCATTCAATAAGATAGATTAAACTGTTTTAATTAGATTATAGTTCTGCTAATAGGGAGTAAAGGTTCTCGTCGGAACTTAAATTCATCTTTTTTCTTAGACGGTAGCGTGCTACACTAATACTGTTGATAGATTGATAAGTTATTGCTGCAATCTCTTTTGTGGACATATTTAACTTAATAAAGGCACATAATCTGATTTCATTTTGAGACAGATTAGGATACTTTTCGTTAAGGTTTTTATAGAAACTAGTATAAACCTGCTGAAAACGGACTTCAAATTCTTCCCATGAAAAAAGTTTGGAATTATTTTCCAATTCTGTAATCAGTTCGGCAATACGGGCTTTATTTTCTGTTTTTGCTTCTATTTTTGCTTTTTTCAGTTTTTCTGAGATGCTGATAATAAACTCATTTTTTCTCAATAAATACATTACATAAGTGGTAAGTTCTTTATTGGTATGTTCAAGTTTTTCCTCTAATACCTCATGTGCAAGTTCTGCCTTTCTTTTTTTGTTTTTTTCTAGTTTAAGTAATACTATTAATAGGGCAATTCCAAGTAAAAATATTGACGCAGCAAGTATTAAATAAAGGTTGTTTTGTTTTTGCTTTTGTAGTGTTAACTGATGTTCCAGTTTGCTGGCATGCAGTTTAGCCTCATATTGTAGTTTCATCTCTAGCTGAGTTATTTTTCTCACCGTCGATTGGCTGTTTATGCTATCAGAGTATTTCTTGAAAATTCTTTGATAATCAAGAGCATTTTCATAATCACTTTTATGATTGTAATATTCGCTAATATAATTTGCAGATTGAGATAGTAGCCCAATATCTCCGCTTTCTTTCGCTATTCTATAACCGTTTAATAAATTGATAATTGCAGCGTCATATTCTCCCAATCGGTATTGTATTATTCCTTTGTTAATAATAGTTTCTGCAAAGAAAATTGATTTCAAGCCCGATACAACTTTAACAAGATTTTGTTGAATTTCAATACTTTGATTTATATAGTCCAGTGCAGTATTCAGATTATTCCTTTTCATCTCAAGATAACCTAATTTAAGTAAGGCATGTGCCTCTCCCTCCTTGAGGTTTATTTCTTTGAATAGAGAAAGCCCTTCCAGGTAATAATTCTTCGCAATTTCATAATTGCCCAATTCGATATATATGGACCCAATATTTGTAGTTGTGCCTGCAATTTCAATGCTGTCGTTGGCTAACTTGAACAAATCCAATGCTGTGGTATAGAGTTCTAAAGCTTTATCAAGATTATTAATATATTTATTTATTACTCCCAGATTATTGTTTAGTCTAGCCAGGGTAGAATTATCAATATTAGTTTTTTTTGAAAGTTCTACGGCTTTGTTATATGTTTCAAGAGCCTCTGGTAAGTTATCTCTGTCGATATAAATATTTCCAAGGCTCATATATGTAGAAAGCAATAAATCACTTTCTTCAAGATGATATATTAATATTGCTTCTGCCTTTTTATATTCTTCTACTGCTTCAACAATATTATTGTTATTGGCAAAAATGCTACCTTTTAATTTGTGTATTTTAGCAATAAGTAATTCAGAATTAGTATTTTGAACTAGTTTATATGCTTCATTAACTAGTATTAATGATGTGTCAATATCAATATTGAAATTTTCAAATGCCAGTTGATATAATAAATCTGCTTTTAATTCTACCTGATGCGTTTGCTTTATAAGTTTTTTTAGGCTGTCGCTTTTGTTATTAGCAATAAGCACATTATTCATACTTATAAATAATATAGGAATCAATATTATATTGAAAACAGATGTGCGCATTTAAAACTTAATTATAAACAAATGTACATTTTTTCATTCAATTAGTAAATCAGTAAGTTGAGAGTGTAAAAATTATAAAATCAATCAATTAAGCGGATTATTTTACTCTCGCCGGCATTTAAATTGAACCAGAATATTATATTATTTCCGGATACTTTCTGCATTGGTTGTTGCCTGTCCACAAGCACATATGAGGCGATGGTGGCAAAAGAAATACCATTGATATTTTGTTCAGAGGAATTTGTCACTTTAACTCTTCCATCAGTCAATAAGTTGTATTCAACTGAATCTGTTGCAATACGATAATCTAGATAATCTTGTATGCTCGACACATTTAGTTTGCCTTCCTTGCGATAATCTGACATAAGTTTAAGGGTGGCATTAAATCCATCCTGAGCTATCATCAATGAATCGGAATTATACTTCCAAAATCCTTTTTTTGGATCTACCCAGGCAGGATAACAATGATTGAATTTTACCGACCAGGTAGATATAAAGTCACTCATATTTTCTTCGTTGAAATAATAATTCCACAACGATTCATTTTCTATAAATAAAACATTAGGTGTTTGCCAGTGAACAATATTTTCAGTTTTAGATTTATGCCTACAATAATCAGGACTTGGTAGGTTATTGGCCCATCCGGAAAATGGCTTTTCAATTGTATAACCAAAGCCCCTATTATAAAATGATAAGTGCTCTTCGAAATAAGCGTTATGAAGGTAGTTTACTCCGTATTTTTCCCATAGATCCATTGCATACCAGGGTGAATCTTCGAGAGTACCATCACATATTAAATCTTCCCTGTTATTTTGAAGCCCATTATTATTCCCATGGTCTATCCATGATTTCGAGCCAAATTGCTTTTGCATAAATTCCAAAGCTTCTTCCAGCCTGACTCTGGTAGTGGTGTATTGCTCAGGTGTATGCAAACAAATTTCGCTACCTTTATCATGGATGTCCTTTAAGAATTCATAGAAAGCGGCATCTGTTTTTATAGTAGATTCCAGTGAATTAAGCAGCCCGTTAGAGGCTTCAAAATTACTAATGCTATCAGGATTATCGTAAAAAACACTTTTGGTAACTGGGATATTATATTTCACAAAACCACCTATTGCCGAATCAGCATTCGTAATCTTCTCACTACCGTAATATGTTGCCCTATTTGTCCTGATATCAGTAAAATCTGCATGTTCCGTCCAGATGTATGTTGCCTCATAACCATCCGGGTTTTTCATAAAACGTGCAATATTATTATTTTTTAGTCCGGCATAAGCCGAAAAAGAATTTACCGATTTTTCCCAAAACTTAAAGGAACTTTGTGATTGCTCCATCTTAAAATTGCTGGTATCAGGCATTAATGGAAAACGGAAAAAGGGATGGTCCTTTTCCCAGTCGAGATTTACGAAAACCTGAGATTTTAGTTTGGAATATTGAATTGAAGAAATATCCGGACAATGGTAAATCTGAAATGAATTATCTTTTTCTCCTAATTTTAAGCCTTCCTTTTCAAGCCAGTACTCATCAGCGAAATAATCAGAATCTAAATGTCGGTTATATCTGTATACTTCTGTGACTCTTGCATTCATATCGAAAACCAGTGTAGAACGACTTAGTTCAGTTTTTTTCTTAAATCTTTGACTCGACTCAAACTCTATTTTTGGAGAGTATTTATCACATATTATACTTAGATTCAGGTTTATATATTTGTTTTTTCCTTTGAATTTCAGAATTGTTTTATCTCTTTTTTCAAAAGAGTTCTTAAATTTCAAGGAACTTAATAATGCTGTTTCTTCATCAACAATTTCTGTAAGCCACCGTAGATTATTGATTATTGGAATAAGGCTTTTGTCGAATATACCAATAGATTTTTTTTCATCATCATAATAAATTGAATAATAAATGTTTGAAAAAATAATTGATGAAGAACTTATTTTTGATGCTATACTATCTGAAGGAATATCTGACAAATATGATTTTCCATGAAGTTTTTCAAAATTTACTTTAAGATCGTCAATGCCTACTTTGTTTTTACCATTATTATTCCATAAGAATGCTTTTAGTTTTCCACTTCTTACAATGTCTCTGGGGATTAAAATGCTATCTTTAAACTTATACCACTTTTCTTTCTGTATAATCATTTTGCTAAGCGGGATTCCTTTCCAAAAAATTTGATTTGCCTCTTTCGAAATGCTAATTACAAATACTGATTCAGCAGAAGGATTGTCAGCAATAACCCAAGCTTCAATTTCCATTTTTATATCATTGTTCCATTGGTTTTCTGGGAACCCCATTTCTATGCCCAGACCATAAGGATTAATGGAGTCGGTAAGAGAAAAACCATAGCCAGAGTGTCCAATGCCTGTAACGTATGTTTCGCTTCCAATCCAAATGGATTCGTTATTTTCTCCTTCCATCTCATTAAAAAAGGTTTGAGAAAAGACAATATTTATCATTAAAATTAAACCTAGCATCAGTGTAAATCTGAAAATATACTGACGTAGATGAGTTAATTTTAACATTCTCAATTCTTTATAAAAATTTAGTTTCAATCTTCAAAAATATGGTATAAATTTAATAATCAGATTGATTTTATACTTTAGTTTGCAAAAATTTTTGAGATGGAACTATTTGATACATCATCTGTATGGTTCACATACGGAACATTACCCTTATTAATATTTATTTCCAGGATACTGGATGTTTCTCTTGATACATTACGAATTGTTTTTATTTCCAAGGGAGATAAAATAATTGCGCCAATTTTGGGATTCTTTGAGGTGTTAATTTGGCTCATCGCCATAACCAAGATTATGCAAAACCTTGATAATTTTTCATGCTATATTGCTTATGCCGGTGGTTTTGCGGCAGGTAATTTTATAGGACTTAAAATTGAAGAGAAACTGGCAATGGGTATACAAATGTTTAGGATTATTACTCAAAAGGATGCCTCACTTTTAATAGAATACTTATCAGAAAGTGGTTTTGGCGCTACTTCAATTGAAGCAAGTGGGATAAATGGGAAAGTTCATGTAATATACTCTGTTGTTAAAAGAAGTCAGAACAAAAGGATGATAGACATAATTAATAAGTTCAATCCAAATGCATTTTATTCGATTGAAGATATCAGGAAAGTAAATGAAATGAACCCAAGTATAGCTATTGGTAAAAATAAAATTATTCCAAGATGGATGAAAAAGGGAAGGTAAATACTAATTATTAGTATTCCTTAACTTCAACTTCTCCACTTAGTACAAGGTTTGCAAACTGCGCCAGGGCTTCAAAATCATTAACTGAAGGATAGAGAGCAATAGGGGCAATACTGCTAACTCTTTTCTTAACATTTTCCAGAAACTGTTCACTATCGAAAATTATTCCGGTTAAAATAATTGCATCTACCTGGCCTTCAAGTGATGCAACATGTGAAGCAATTTCCTTGGATACCTGATAAGATAAGGCTGTTGAAATAAGTTTTGCCAATTCATTACCTTCGGCAAGCATACGGTTTATCTTCTCAATATTGTCGGTCCCCAGATAAGCAGAATATCCGCCTTTTTTGGTTATCATTTCTACAATTTCGTCCTTGCTGTATTCGCCACTGAAACACATATCTACTAACTGTCCAACTGGTAAAGTTCCCGAGCGTGTAATTGAAAAGGGCCCTCCTCCGTCAAATGCCTGATTAACATCAATTACTAATCCTTTATTGTGAGCCCCAATAGATACACCCCCACTACCAATATGGCAGACAATTAAGTTTAAGTCTTCGTACTTTTTATTTATCTGCTTTGCATATTTGTTGGCAACATGTTTATGGTTTAATGCATGAAAAACCGATTTCCTAACAAATTTTGGGTGTCCTGTTATCCTTGCAATATCCGACAATTCGTCAACCACAACAGGGTTTGCCATATAGGCTTCTTTGCCAATTTGTTGAGCAATATCATAGGCAATCTGCCCTCCTAAATTGGTTGCATGCGATCCCATTAAGGCATTTTCTAAATCTTTTATCATGTGTTCATTTATACGGTAAACTCCCTGAGATACAGGTTTTACCATACCACTTCTGCCCATTACTATGTCAAATTTATCCAGATAATAATGGTTTTTTTCCAACTCTTCTATTACAAGTTTTTTTCTTACTTCCTTTTGAGCAGTTATGTCCCCAAAATCAGTAAAATCTTCTTCATTATGTCGTATTGTTTTTAAAAATACAGGCTCGGTATTTAAATAAACAGCAATGCGGGTTTTATGAGTTTCAGGATAAATTATCAGTATATTTTTTGCAACCATTTTTTAAAGATTTTTAAAAAAATAAAAGTAAATAAAAAGCCTCACATAATAAAGTAAAAATGTGTTTTTTGAGAGTTTAAGGAATTAAATATACAAATAATAGGAAGATGCAATATTTATAATATATAAGTTATTAAACCTTACTGAGATTCTAATAGCGTTTTGTAAATCGTAGAGTACTTTCTTGAACGCCGAATGATGAATTTGGGGTCACCGAATATTATTATATTTATTACATATTCCTCCGGTACTGTCCACCAACATCAAACAATGCTCCGGTAATCTGACCTATGGAAGCATATTTTGCTGTTTCAATAAGTGTATCAAAAATATTTTCATTTTTTCTTGCTGCATCCTGAAGTTTTTTCAAGTTCTCTTCAGCTTCAGTTTTCCATGTTTTATGGAGTTGGTCCAACATATTAATTTGATACTCTTTTTCCTTCTCAGTAGCTCGGATAATTTCACCCGGAATTACAGTTTTCGATCCGTCTTTTCCAAGGAAAGTATTTACACCTATAATTGGAAGTTTACCAGAATGCTTAAGGTTTTCATAGTAAAGTGATTCTTCCTGTATTTTACTACGTTGGTACATGGTTTCCATTGCTCCCAAAACACCACCTCTTTCAGTAATTCTGTCGAACTCAGTTAAAATTGCTTCCTCAACCAAATCGGTAAGTTCTTCAATTATAAACGAACCCTGCAAAGGATTTTGATTTTTAGCAAGTCCTAACTCATGATTGATTATCATTTGAATGGCAATAGCCCTTCTCACCGATTCTTCTGTTGGAGTTGTTATTGCTTCATCATAAGCATTGGTATGCAGCGAATTACAATTATCATAAATAGCATAAAGCGCTTGTAATGTGGTTCTGATATCATTAAAATCTATCTCCTGTGCATGTAGTGAACGACCTGAAGTTTGAATGTGGTATTTCAGTTTTTGTGAACGTTCATTACCTCCATATTTTAATTTCATGGCTTTTGCCCAGATGAGTCGTGCTACCCTACCAATAACAGCATATTCAGGATCTTCTCCATTGGAAAAGAAAAATGAAAGGTTAGGAGCATATTTGTCAACATCCATTCCTCTGGATTTATAGTATTCCACATAGGTAAATCCGTTGGACAGTGTAAATGCCAACTGACTTATGGGATTTGCCCCGGCCTCAGCAATATGATAGCCTGAAATGGAAACACTGTAGAAATTTCTCACATTATTGTTTATGAAGTATTCTTGCACATCTCCCATAAGTTTCAGGGAGAAATCAGTTGAGAAAATACAAGTGTTTTGAGCCTGGTCTTCTTTTAAAATATCTGCCTGAACAGTACCTCTTACAGCACAAAGTGTATTGATTTTAATTTTTTCATAGATATCTTTAGGAAGAACCATATCACCGGTTACACCGAGTAAAAACAATCCGAGACCGTCGTTACCTTCAGGTAGTTTACCCTGATATTTTGGCCTTTCAGTTCCCTTTTCTTTATAGATACCTTCGATGATGGCTTCAACTTCTTTTTCAAGTCCGTTTTCCTTTATATAAATTTCGCACTGTTGGTCTATGGCGGCATTCAGAAAATAGCCTACTAAAGTAGGAGCAGGGCCATTAATTGTCATGGAGACAGATGTTTTTGGATCGGCAAGATTAAAGCCTGAATATAATTTTTTAGCATCATCGAGGCAAGCAATGGAAACCCCTGCATTTCCAATTTTACCATAAATATCTGGCCGTCGATCAGGGTCTTCTCCATACAAAGTCACCGAATCGAATGCAGTTGAAAGACGTTTTGCAGGCATGCCCTTTGATACATAGTGGAAGCGGCGGTTGGTTCTTTCCGGTCCGCCTTCACCTGCAAACATACGTGTGGGATATTCGCCTTCACTTTTAAAAGGAAATACACCAGCGGCAAATGGAAATTCACCCGGAACATTTTCCTTTAATATCCATTTTAAAATGTCGCCCTTGCTCTTATACTGTGGCAAACAAACCTTGGGTATTTTATTGTGAGAAAGCGATTCAGTATGCGTTGCTATCTTAAACTCTTTGTCTCTTACCTTAAACTTATAAAACTCTTCAGTATAATTTTTCTTCTTCTCTTCCCATCTTTCAAGTTCATATAAATTATTTGGGTCGAGCTTTCTTACTATTTCATCGTAAAGTGTTTTTAGAGAATCTGTCTTATCCTCATTACCATTTTCTTTCATCATTTCCATGGAGCCAGCCAGTTGATGAAGTTTTTCAGCAATTTCGCTTTGTTCCTCAGCCCATTGATTATAGTTTCTTACTGTTTCAGAAATCTCTGAAAGATATCTCACCCTGTTGGGTGGAATGATATAAATTTTTTCAGTATTGGAATAGTCTTTTATCTTTTCAGATTTAAAGTTAACTCCCGTTTTTTCCTTTATAATATCAAGAAGTTTCAGATAGTATTCGTTAACTCCCGGATCGTTGAATTGTGAGGCCACAGTTCCGTAAACAGGCATATCCTCGACATTTGCTTCAAACAGCATATTATTTCTCTGATATTGCTTTTTTACATCCCGTAAGGCATCTTTTGCTCCTCTTTTATCAAATTTGTTTAATGCTATCAAATCTGCAAAGTCGAGCATATCAATTTTTTCCAACTGCGTTGCAGCTCCATATTCCGGCGTCATAACATAAAGAGAAACATCACTATGATCAACTATGGAAGTATCTGACTGTCCGATGCCTGAGGTTTCCAGAATTATCAAATCGAAACCTGCTGCCTGTGCTATTTGCTCGGCTTCTTTTACGTATTTTGAAATGGATAGGTTTGACTGACGTGTTGCCAAAGAACGCATAAATACTCTCGGATTATCAATGGCATTCATTCTTATTCTGTCGCCAAGCAATGCTCCACCCGATTTTCTTTTGGATGGGTCAACAGAAATTATAGCAATGGTTTTATCTTCAAAATCATTTAAAAAACGACGTACAACTTCATCCACCAGTGATGATTTTCCTGCTCCTCCAGTTCCAGTAATTCCAAGCACCGGAGCCTTCTTTGCCATGGCCTTAACCTTAACCTCATCAAGTAATTCAACCACTGATTCAGGCTTGTTTTCTGCGGCAGATATCAGACGGGAAATCTTTACATAATCTTTACTTTCAATATCCTTTAAACTAATGTCGGTTTTATCGCCACTGGGAAAATCCGATTTTTCCATCAGATCATTAATCATTCCCTGCAATCCCATTTTCATTCCATCGTCGGGAGAATAAATTCTGGCTATTCCGTAATTATGCAGTTCTTCCATCTCATCGGGAAGGATAACTCCACCGCCACCACCAAATATTTTTATATGACCACAACCTTTTTCATGCAGCATATCGTGCATATATTTAAAAAATTCCATATGACCTCCCTGATAAGAGGTAATGGCAATTGATTGTGCATCTTCCTGTATGGCAGTATTTACAATTTCATGTACCGAGCGATTATGTCCCAGGTGTATAACCTCTGCTCCACCTGATTGAATGATTCGACGCATAACATTTATTGCCGCATCGTGACCATCGAAAAGCGAGGCAGCGGTTACAATACGAACGTGATTTTTAGGCTTATATATTTTTGGAACCTGCATAATTTAGTTTTTAAAACGATTGCGGCAAATATAATGAAAGTATTTGTTGGAAGATATGAGTTTTGTGGTATGAATTCATAGTTAAAATAAGATCTCTTTCAGATCATAACAATGAACTGCTGATGGGTCCTTGAAAAGATTGTTGGTTCTTAGATTATTTTTGAGCAACGAACACCGACCTGTCAGTCCAATGACTGATTAACAAAGGCCGAATGAGTAGTTGGGTTATATATTATTATCGTTTTAATAATTCGTATTCATTAGACTTGGTTTACTTCTAAAATAGTTATTCTTTGATCATTGTTCGATATTCGAAAAGCAATTTTAAAAAACCTATAATTTTAATTGATAATGAATTACCTAATAAATGTTTACACACATTAATCTTAATGCATCCAATCCAATTTAATATTTGTCATATATTTGCCTCCATTTTATTGGCACAATATCATTATTGAAACTAATTATTTAATATAAAGAATATTACAGATGAAGAGAATTTTATTTTTTTATCTGCTCATAGCACTTGTGTTTATGGGTAGTAATGCATTAAATGCACAAGAAACGAAGCAGCCTACACGAGTTTCAAAATCCGTATACATGGATGTTTCAAAAAAACTTAGTGACATAACACCCATTCAACCAGGATTACGTGAAAGAACATGGAAGAACAAAGAAGTTCCAAATGAATTGGATTATGAAGAAGTACTTGGTACTCCCGGACCTATGATTGGTGATGATCCTGTTCGCCAAAACAGTATGAAAAATACTACTGACGGAGGAATTATTAATCAGAATTTTTCAGGAGTTGGTAATCTTTCTGGGGTAGCACCTCCTGATACACAGGGAGATGTTGGTCCAAACCATTATTTCCAAATGGTAAATAGTGCTTTCGCAATTTGGGATAAAGAAGGAAATTTACTTTACGGACCAGTTGATAATATTACATTGTGGGATGGTTTCCCAGGACCTTGGTCAAGTACTAACGATGGTGATCCAGTTGTACTTTATGATGAGTATGCCGACAGATGGATAGCAACACAGTTTTCATTACCAAACTATCCTTCAGGACCTTTCTACGAATTAGTAGCAGTTTCGCAAACAGGTGATCCAACAGGAGAATGGAACAGATATGCTTTTGAATTTAATGAGATGCCTGACTATCCAAAATTTGGTGTTTGGACTGACGGATATTACATGACAACACATAATTTTGCAGGAGGTGGTTTCACAGGAGCCGGATTAACTGTTTTTGACAGAGATGCAATGATAGCTGGTGAGCCTGTAGCTGATATGGTGGAGTTTAGTGTGGGATCTTCTTACTATGGAGTGTTAGCCGCCGATGCTGATGGCCCAACACCGCCACCTGAAGGATCTCCTTCTTACCTTTTAGATATTATTGGTAATAGCGCAATGCGCATTTGGGAGGCTGAATTAGATTGGAATATTCCTGATAATTCTGAATTAAGCCTTACCGCTACTTTATCAGTTGAATCTTTTTCAACCAATGGTTTGAATATTAGTCAGCCTGGTACAGGAACATCACTTGATGCTCTTACAGGAATGACAATGTACCGTTTGCAATATCGGAATTTTGGGGATTATCAAACACTGGTAACTAACCATACTGTTAATGCAGGTGGCGGACAAGCCGGAGTGCGTTGGTATGAGTTGAGAAAAACAGATGCTAACTGGGAAATTTATCAACAGGGAACATATGCACCGGATGATGGCGATAACAGATGGATGGCCAGTGCTGCAATGAATGGTAATGGTGATATTGCCATTGGATATTCTGTGTCCAGTTCATCAACTTATCCTTATATAAGGTTTGCCGGACAAACTGCCGGAGCTCCAATGGGTCTAGGTGTTTTAGATATCGAAGAAACAAGTATATATGAAGGTAATAAATCTCAAACCGGTGTTAGCCGTTGGGGAGATTATTCATGTATGACTGTGGATCCAACCAATGATGAGTCATTTTGGTTTACTACTGAATATTCAAACGGTGGATGGAGCTGGAAAACTCAGATCGCTTCATTTGGTTTTGTTCAGCCTCCTGTAGCCGATTTTAGTGCAGATGAAATATTAATACCTGTGGGAGAAAGTGTTGACTTTTTTGATGAAACTTCAGGTCTTCCTTCAGAATGGGAATGGACATTTGAGGGTGGTACCCCATCTTCCTCAACAGAGAGAGATCCTAGTGGAATTGTTTTCGACACTGAAGGCTCATTTACAGTTACATTAACTGCTACTAATGTTCTGGGAACAGATACTAAAATAAAAGAAGGGTTTATAACTACTTCTTCATCTGTGCTTCCTGAAGTTGATTTTACAGCTGACAGATCAGAGATTTGTGTTGGCGATACAGTATATTTTACTGACCAAAGTAATTATAGCCCTAATCAATGGGCATGGTCATTTACTCCTGATGATGTTACATTTATAGAGGGTACTGATGCAAATAGTCAGAATCCGATAGTCGTATTTAATACTTCAGGCTCATTCGATGCTCATCTTCAGGTTTGGAATCTCAATGGTTCTTCAGAACTTGAGAAAACTGATATTCTTAATGCAGGAGGTCGCTTACCTTATTATAAAGAGACTTTTGAAAATGAAACCTATGCAAGTATTGGCTGGACAGTAAGTAATCCGGATGATGACGTTACATGGCAACTTTATGAAGTTGGTGGAACAACTCCGGGAATGACTGCAGCCGGTATCGACTTCTCAGATTATTTCGCGATAGGAGAAAGAGACAGATTAATTTCACCTGCTTTTAACCTTGAGGGTATGAGTAGTGCTGCAATGGGTTTCCAACACGCCTATGCACAGCGTATGGCTGATGCGGCTGACTCATTGGTAGTTTTAGTTTCTGACGATTGTGGACTTTCATGGACAAGAGTTTTTGCAGATGCCTAAAATGGTACAGGAAACTTTGCCACTCATGAAATGACAAGTGAATTTTGGCCAGAAGTTGCTGAAGACTGGTGTATTGCCGGTTGGGGAGCAGGATGTATTGACCTTGATCTAACACCATGGGCAGGTAGTCCTAATGTTAAGGTTGCTTTTGAATCATATAGTTTCTATGGAAACCCACTTATGATTGATAACTTTACTGTAAGTCAGTATTTGAATACAGAAGAATCGGAAATTAATAAAGATCTGTTTAAGATTTTCCCAAATCCGGCTTCTACACAGTTTACTGTTCTTCTACCTGATAACTATACTTATTCAGAAGTAATACTTATGAATCAGTTGGGTCAGGTTGTTAAAAGAGCCGATGTAGATGGAGTTTCAAATGTTGTAAACATTAGTATTGATCAAAAACTTGAAACAGGATTGTATTTTGTAAGAGTTATTGGTGCTGGAAAAGAAACTATTCAGAAACTAGTCATAAACTAGTAGAAAGAAAGCGATAAAAAACCCTGACAAACACTAGTTTTGTCAGGGTTTTTTGTGTTTAAAATTTTAATAATAAACTCTTATTTTACTCTGCTTGCAGTTTTAATTATTTTTTGGTAATCCCTCTTTCCTCCGGCATTTATCCTGCAATAATATATACCGGGATTAAGTTCTTTTGCGTTGAATACGATATTGTGTAAACCGCTATTTTGTATTTCATCTTTTAATACGAAAATCAATTTACCATAAGTATCAAAAATTGAAATATTAACTTTTTCGGTTTTTTCTAATTCATACCTGATTGTTGTTTCTTCTTTAAATGGATTAGGATAATTTATTAGATGAAAATCATCTTTAGATGTGATATTTTCTTCTATACCCACATACCATGGAGTTATATGTCCATAATATACATCCTGTTCACCGTTTAGAGTATTAGCCCAGGCCAGATGTGCTCCATCATTATCGGAAACCATGTCGAAATAGTCGCCCATTTTATCCTGATTTGGATAGCCTTCATTGGGATTGAATAATTCAGAAAGCTTTTCATTATCTGACCAGGAAACCCCATTGTCAATTGAATATGAATAATATAATGCCGATAGATAAGGATAGGAAACAGCATCTCTTGTATCCAGCCATACAACATCTATTCTACCGTTTGGTGCCACCGACATAGTTCCAAACCAGGAGTAATTATCGAAACCTTCATCAGTGTTTATCCTCCATGGTTCATCCCAACTAACTCCTCCATCTGTACTTCTTGTAAACATAACATCAGCAGGATCGTTGAATAGATCTCTGTAAACAGAGGCGCATACATAAACATTAGCTCTTCCGCTTCCTTCTGAACGGTCAACATCAAACCAAACCTGTCCTACTAAACCCGCCGGATTTACAGCTGCTTGTGAATATACACTACCATCAAGATCTACATCTGTGTTTAGCATATCCCACATTATAAAACCACCATCTTTAGCATTATCACTTCTGCTAACAACTATGCCACCATTTCCATTGGTTCCGGCCACATATAATTCTCCATCTGGTCCTGTATTTAAAGTTCCCCAGTATGGGTTTCCCGGTATGTCTACACAGTTTTCATAATTGTCGCCATCATCGGTTGAACGTGTGAAATAATTAGGGTAACAATATGAGTAGAATGAAGTCCAGTTTGAATAAATATTGCCGTTTCCAACACTTTCAGTTTTGTCAACTACCATCCATTGCTTATCTCCTCCCTGGGCAAAAACACCTTGGTCCCATTGCCATCCACTATTATAGCTTCTGTATACATTGCACCAATAATCAAAGTTATCTGTGGTTAAACTATTGTAATAAAACACACCTTCATTATTTACACCCAACACAGGATCTGAACGAAATACACCAGGTTCTATCACACCATCAAATACCCAGGTCTCTCCACCATCATTGGTATAGGCAACGCCAGCCTGCCTGAAATTACTTGAAACATTATCAAATTGTCTCCATCCTATTATTATATTGTCAGGATTTGATGGATCTACTGCAATGCTTGGCTCGTTTGCCGCATCGCCTAAAATGTTATTGCCATCCTCATCAACATTCACTTGTGCAGTAAAAAACAAACTGGATCTGCTTTTATAAGCAGGCGATTTTTTTGGGTTTAGCAATGGCATATATTCATCATCTATCTGCTCATGATGACTATCCCTTTGGTTAATAAATTTATTTTGAGCAAGTAAGGCCGATATGTTTAGGCTAATGAATAAAAATATTAAGAATGTGCATTTAATAAATGCAAAGAATAATTTTTGACTTAATTCCATGATTGTTAGTTTTATTGAAGACACAAAACTAATTTAAAAAGTTGTCCTAAAATTTATAATTCTAATTTCATATAAATAGAATGATAAATTATTTCCATTTTATACACCTAAATTATTCTTTTGATAATAATGCTAATACTGCTGTAATGTGCTCAAATTCATATGAGTAATAATAATGGAATTTTTTATTGTGAAAAAATCACTAAAACACTTGACAAAGTGGGTGGTTTTTGTATATATTTGCAATGCATGCATAGTAAATAATTGCTCATTTTGCATAAAGTAAAGAAAAACAAATAGATACAATAGTTTTATTTTACACAAGAATTTACACAAGAGTGATAAAAATTAATACCATTCATTAATGAATATACAGGATACAGTAGATTTTCACCTTCGTTCAACCTTATTTGCCACCAAACGTATGTACAATGTATTGGCAGCAGAAAATGGAATTACCCAAGGAATTGGATATGTACTTATAAACATAGGTAAGGAAGGAATTCCTGCAACAAAAATTGCACCTATAATGGGAATGACCAGCTCAAGTTTAAGTCGACTTCTTAAAAATATGGAAGAGGATGGATTTATTTATCGTAAAAACGACCTTAAGGATAAAAGAGTAGTTAAGGTTTTTGTAACTGAAAAGGGACTCAAACTAAGAGAGCAGGTAAAAAAGGTTGTGGTGGATTTCAACAAAAGAGTAATGTCGAAAATTACTCCCGAAGAAATGGAAACCTTTGAGAAAGTAAATGCCTTGATTAGAGAACAGGTGCAGATTGATTTGGATGAGTTTCTTGAAAGATAGTTAAAAGGAAATTAAAAACATATATAATGAACCGTAAAATTAAAAAAGTTGCAGTTTTGGGATCTGGAGTTATGGGATCTGGAATTGCATGTCATTTTGCAAATATCGGTACAGAGGTATTATTAATCGATATTGTTCCACGTGAACTAAACGATAAAGAAAAAAAAGCAGGTTTAACGCTAGAAGACAAGCCAGTTAGAAATCGTATCGTAAATGATTCTCTTACAGCCGCTTTGAAGTCGAAACCATCACCGATTTACAAAAAAGAATTTGCAAAGCGTATTAAAACAGGAAATTTTGATGATGACCTTCATCTCATAAAAGACTATGATTGGGTTATCGAAGTAGTAATCGAAAGGCTGGATATTAAAAAATCAGTATTCGAAAAGGTGGATAAGTACAGAAAAAAGTGTTCACTCATAACTTCAAATACTTCTGGTATATCTGTTGAAGCAATGATAGAAGGCAGAAGCGAAGATTTTCAGAAGCATTTTTGTGGAACTCACTTTTTTAACCCTCCACGTTATCTTCAATTATTTGAAATTATCCCAACATCAAAGACTTCCGATGAGGTGTTAGCATTTTTAGATGATTATGCTGCCAGATATCTTGGTAAAACTCCGGTGCTTGCCAAAGACACACCGGCTTTTATTGCAAATCGTATAGGGACCTTCAGTATAATGGATTTGTTCAATAATGTAAAAGGATTTGATCTAACTATTCCTGAAATTGATAAACTTACAGGTACCATTATAGGTAGAGCAAAATCCGCTACTTTTCGCACTGCAGATATAGTGGGACTCGATACTTTGGTTCATGTTGCAAATAATATAAAAGAAACTACAAACGATGAAGCAAACGCCTTATTTGCAATTCCTGATTATCTGCAAAAAATGCTGGATAATAAATGGTTAGGCTCAAAAACCAAGCAGGGTTTCTTTAAAAAAGTTGAGGAATATGGAAAGAAAAAATTCCTTTCCATAAACTTTGATACTCTTGAATATGAAGAAGCCCCACGTCCTAAATTTGGTGTTTTTGAAAAAACAAAGTCCATTGATAAGGTGAAAGACAGGATTCCAATTCTGTTTAAGGATAAGGGAAAAGCAGGCGACTTTTATAGAGCAACATTTTACGCTCTATTCCAGTTTAGTTCAAATCGTATTCCTGAAATATCTAATGATATTTATAAAGTGGATGATGCTCTTAATGCTGGCTTCGGATGGAAATTAGGTCCTTTTCAAACATGGGATGCCATTGGAGTAGAAGATACAGTTAGAGCAATGGAGGGAGCAGGAAAAAAACCTGCTAAATGGGTTTACGAGATGATGGACATTGGCATTAAGAGTTTTTACAAGCTTGAAAATGGACTTAAGTATGTTTACGATATTGCTTCAAAAGATTATAAAGTAATTCCGGGTCAGGAAGATCGTATCTCGCTGGAAGTATTGCGCCAATCCAATGTTCTATGGGAAAATAATGATCTTACAATAATTGACCTTGGCGATGGAGTAATAAATGCTGAAATTCATACAAAAATGAATACCATAGGTGCCGGAGTTCTGGAAGGCCTAAACAAAGCAGTTGATATGGCTGAGGCCGATTATAAAGCTCTTGTAGTTTCCAATGAAGGAGACCATTTTTCCGCAGGAGCCAATGTGGGTATGATTTATATGCTTGCCATCGAGCAGGAATGGGAAGAACTGGATCTTGCTGTCCAGTGGTTCCAGAAAACTACCATGCGTATGCGTTATTCATCAATTCCTGTAATTGCAGCTCCTCACGGAATGGCTCTGGGCGGTGGATGCGAACTCTGTATGCATAGCGATAAGGTTATTGCTCATGCAGAAACCTATATGGGTTTAGTAGAATTTGGAGTAGGACTTATCCCCGGTGGAGGTGGAACAAAAGAATTTGCCGTGCGCCTGTCCGATGAGTTAAAAGACGGAGATATAAGAACGAATTCTTTCCTAAACAGATATTTAAGTATAGGTCAGGCGAAGGTTTCAACTTCTGCCTATGAGGCTTTTGATCTTGGTTATCTTAGAGAGGGTATAGATGAAGTAATTGTTAGCAGGTCGCATCATCTGGCATATGCCAAAAATGTGGCTTTACAGATGGCCGAAAAAGGCTATACTCAGCCAGCGCCTAGAAACGATATTAAGATACTTGGTAAAGAAGTTATGGGTATGGTTTATGTGGGTGCCGACGGTTTTACAACAGGAAACTATATGTCGGAACACGATAAGATAATTGCTGAGAAACTTGGCGAAGTTATGGCTGGCGGAGAAATCTCACAAGCTCTAACAGAAGTTTCAGAACAATACCTCCTGAACCTTGAAAGAAAAGCTTTTATGGAATTATGTTCCACAAGAAAGACCCTGGAAAGGATACAGAGTTTAATTACCAAAGGAAAAATTTTAAGAAATTAATAAGGAAAATACTAAAATCATGAACGCATATATAGTAGGAGGATATCGCTCAGCAATAGGAAAAGCACCCAGGGGTAGTCTACGATTTACCCGTCCGGATGATATTGCAGCAGAAGTCATTAAGCATTTGGTTAACGACTTCCCTCAAATAGAAAAAACCAGAATAGATGATATTGTAGTTGGTAATGCATTTCCTGAGGCTGAATCGGGCTTTAATATGGGAAGGCTACTATCTTTAATGTCGCTCGATACTGTTGAAGTTCCCGGATCAACGGTAAATCGTTATTGTGCTTCCGGACTTGAAACAATTGCAATTGCCTCCGCAAAAATTTCCGCCGGTTTATCAGACATAATTATTGCTGGTGGTGCCGAAACCATGTCGATGATAAATATGGGAGGTTGGAGAATGGTTCCTAACCCTGATGTTGCAAAAACACATCCCAAGTGGTTTTTAAGTATGGGACTTACTTCAGAAATGGTTGCTAAGGAATATAATGTGAGTAGAGAGCAACAGGATGAGTTCGCTGTTAAATCAGTTGATAAAGCAATTTCTGCCATCGATGGCGGTAAATTTAAGGATGAAATTGTACCCATTAAGGTTAAGGAAAATTACTATGATGATGGGAAAATGAAAACCCGTGAAAGAGTTTTTGATACTGATGAAGGACCTCGCAGAGGAACAACAGTGGAAACCCTTTCCAGGTTAAAACCTGCTTTTGCACAAGACGGAACTTCCACTGCCGGTAATTCCAGTCAGATGTCGGATGGAGCAGCATTTGTAATGGTGGTTTCTGAGAAAATTCTAAAAGAATATAATTTAACTCCAATTGCCCGCCTTGTAGATTATCAGGTGGCAGGTGTTGAGCCTTATAAAATGGGTATTGGTCCCGTGGCTGCTATTCCGAAGGTGCTCAAGCATTCAGGAATAAAACAAGATGACATAGATTTAATTGAATTGAACGAAGCTTTTGCCTCACAATCGATAGCAGTTATCAATGAATTAGGACTTGATACCGCTAAAGTAAACGTAAATGGTGGAGCAATAGCATTAGGACATCCATTGGGAGCCACTGGTGGTAAACTAAGTGTTCAGATATTAAATGAATTAAAACGCCGCAAAGGAAAATATGGTATGGTCACCATGTGTATTGGCACAGGCCAGGGTGGTGCCGGAATTTTTGAAATGTTATAGGAAGGATTTATGAGTATATAGTTTCGGATTGCTAGCTGGCCTCCAATTACAAGTAACTAATTAATAATGACCATCACTATTTAAAACAAATTAATTGATAAAAAACGATAAAATATAATTGACAT
Source organism: Marinilabiliales bacterium (assembly GCA_002869315.1). Classification (GTDB taxonomy): domain Bacteria; phylum Bacteroidota; class Bacteroidia; order Bacteroidales; family F082; genus BM524. Next base: position 21,436 of record PKTD01000107.1, read on the forward strand.
GGACAATAAAAAAGCATTAAAAGGAGGGGAATTCCTTATTCGTGAAACCGAAGCAAAGGATGTATTTATTCCCGAAGAATTCAACGAAGAACAGCGCATGATGGCGCAAACCTGTAAGGAGTTTACTGAAACTCAGGTGATACCTAATATGGATCAACTTGAAAAGCACGACAGAGAATTATTATCAAAAATGATGAAAGATGCCGGTGAACTTGGTCTTTTGGGAATTTCCATTCCTGAAGAATATGAAGGTTTTGGACAGAATTTTGTTACCAGTATGCTTACCACTGAAGAGATGGGTAAAGGTTACAGTTTTGCAGTAGCTTATGCAGCTCATGTTGGAATTGGTACATTACCAATACTTTATTATGGTACTGAAGAGCAAAAGCAAAAGTATATTCCTAAACTTGCTACGGGCGAGTATCTGGGAGCATATTGTCTCACTGAAGCTGATGCCGGATCCGACCCTAATTCAGGTAAAGCAGAAGCTGTTCTCACTGATGATGGCAAACATTATATAGTTAATGGAGTAAAAATATGGATCACCAATGGCGGTGTTGCCGATATATTTATTGTCTTTGCCAAAATTAAAGGCGATAAAAACCTTAGTGCCTTTATAGTTGAAAAAGGATGGGAAGGTGTTGGTATAGGTGCCGATGAAGAAAAAATGGGTATCAAAGGCTCAACAACCATTCAACTGTATCTTGACGATGTAAAGGTTCCTGTAGAAAATCTACTTGGTGAGCAGGATGGAGGATTTAAAATAGCCCTAAATATTCTTAACCTTGGTAGAATTAAACTTTCTGCCGCAACTGTAGGAGCAGCAAAAGCTACAATTACGAATTCCTTAAATTATGCCAATGAAAGAAAACAATTTGCAAAAAAACTTTCTGATTTTGGTGCAATAAAACATAAACTGTCAGAAATGGCAATTCAGACTTTTGTTTCCGAATCGCTCACATATCGGGCAAGTCAGAATATTGAAGATGCAATTGCAGGTTATGTAGCAGATGGCATGGAAAAAGGAAAAGCAAGTCTGGAAGGTATTCGCCAGTATGCCATTGAGGCTTCGATTGCCAAAGTATTTGGATCAGAAGCCCTCGACTTTGTTGTTTATGAAGGCGTACAAATTTATGGTGGAATGGGATATTCAGCTGAAACTCCGGTTGAAAGAGCCTATCGCGACAGCAGGATTAACCGGATATTCGAAGGGACTAATGAAATAAACAGAATGCTTTCTGTGGGTGAACTTGTTAAACGCGGACTAAAAGGTGAACTTGACCTTTTAACTCCTGCTAAAGATGTTGCCAAAGAATTGATGGCAATTCCTGATTTTGGTGCTCCAAGCCCTGAATATTTTGAAGCTAAGCATAAAATGATAGTCAACTTTAAGAAGTCGATACTAATGGTTGCCGGTGCTGCTCTGCAAAAATATATGCAGGAATTTGCTGATGAACAGGAAATTATAATGAGTCTAGCCGATATGCTTATGATGACTTATGCTGCCGAATCATTATTGTTGAGAATTGAAAAACTGGATAGTATTTATGATGATGATAAAATGGCGCTCTATAAAGATATTCTGGATGTATATTTTTACGATACAGCACCAAAAATTCATAAACACGGTTTGGATGCTATTTTCTCATTTGCAGAAGGTGATGAATTAATGGGAATGCAAATGGGGATGAAACGTTTTACCAAGGTTGCAGGTGTTAATGTAGTTGCAGCAAGAAGAAACATTGCTGACCACCTTGTAGAAGCTAATAAGTACAATTTATAGATAATTATTGTAGAGAAAAACTGTCTTCATAACCATTATTTTTATCTTATGGCCAAAAATATTAAAGCACTCGCTTTGAGTCCGTTAAAAATGAAAATTTATATGCTACTTAATCTTCCCATGGGTTTAATAGCAGGATTAAGAGTTAGTAAGATTGATGATAATGGTTCTGAAGTTACAGTTCCTTTCAAATACATAAATAAAAATCCCTTTAAATCGATGTATTTTGCTGTTATGTCCATGGCAGCAGAATTATCATCTGGGATTCTGGCTCTTTCAGAGGTAAGTCAGGCCTCCATGCCGGTATCTATGTTGGTATTAAATATGGAAGCATCTTTTACAAAAAAAGCAAGGACGAAGATTTCCTTTAAATGTGATGATGCATCCGGAATAAGGCAAACAATTAATAAGAGTATTGAAAGCGGAGAGGGACAGACTATCGATGTTCATTCCAAAGGTTACGATAAAGAAGGCGATATAGTTGCTGAATTTAAGTTTACCTGGACTTTTAAACCTAAGAGTTGAAATACAATAATTGACTGATATGATGTTTTTTGTATATTTAAAACCAAAAAATTAAAACTTGCTTTGGGAGTATTATTTATTAATTAAAAATTATAGAGATGGAAATTAAACGCACCTTTGATATAATAGATAATAATCTTATTAATCATCAGAGAAATGATGCACTGGTTGTAAAACGCAATGGTAAATGGGAGAAATTCGATACCGCTACCTATAAAAATTTTATAGATCATTTTAGTTACGGATTACTCGCCATGGGTTTTAAAAAAGGCGACAAAATAGTTACGGTATCCAATAACCGTCCAGAATGGAATTTCATTGATAATGGCATGTCACAAATTGGAGTTGTTCATGTTCCTATATATGCTAATCAGGGTTTTGATGAATATGTTCATATACTCACCCATTCTGATGCCAGAATAATTATTATTTCATCTGAAGAATTTTATGATAAAATAAAAGAACCATCTAAAAAGGCCTCTAATATTGAGGGAATATATTCCTTCGAAGAAATAAAAGGAGTTAAATCATGGATGGAAATTATTGAACTCGGAAGAAAAGAGAAGTCAAAATTTGAAAATAAATTAAAAGAAATAAAGGCCTCTGTTGATGAAAACGATCTGATGTCGATTATTTATACTTCGGGAACAACTGGCTTGTCGAAAGGAGTGATGCTTAGCCACAAGAATTTTGTCCAGAATGTATTGGCATGTATCGACATACTGCCAGTTGGACCAGATGGCAAATTCTTAAGTTTCTTGCCTTTATGCCATGTTTTCGAGCGAATGATAAATTATTTGCTTCAATACAGAGGATGTGGTATTTATTATGCTGAAAGTGTTGACACCATTGGGGATAATATCAGGGAAGTAAATCCAAATGGTTTTGCTGCTGTTCCAAGGGTTATCGAGAAATTATACGATAAACTTATCCTAAAAGGTAAAGAACTTAAAGGAATTAAGAAGAATATTTTCTTTTGGGCAGTTGAAATAGGATTGAAATTCGAACTAAATAAGGCAAATGGTTTCTTTTATGAACTCCAACGAAAGATAGTTGATAAACTTATTTACAGCAAATGGCGTGAAGCTCTTGGGGGAAATATTGAGGTAATAGTTTCAGGAGGTGCTGCTCTTCAGCCTCGTTTGGCAAGGGTATTTAATGCTGCCGGTTTGCCTATTTTGGAAGGCTACGGACTAACAGAAACTTCTCCGGTAATTGCTGTTAATCATTTAAACTATCCGCATATGAAGTTTGGAACCGTAGGGCCTGTTTTGGATAATGTGGAGGTTAAAATTGCTGAGGATGGAGAAATATTGATGAAAGGTCCAAGTTTGATGCTGGGATATTATAAGGATGAAGAAAAAACAAAAGAGGTAATTGATGAAGACGGTTGGTTTCATACAGGTGATATTGGAGAACTGGAAGAGCATAACATTCTTAGAATAACAGATAGAAAAAAGGAAATTTTTAAACTTTCAACTGGGAAGTATATTGCTCCGCAAGTGGTAGAAAACCGTTTCAAGGAATCTTCTTTTATCGAACAGATTATGGTAGTTGGTGCAGGAGAGAAATATGCTGCTGCCATTATTTGTCCTTCTTTCCATTTTCTTCACGGATGGTGTAGCCTGCATGGTATTAAGTTTAGAGATAATAAAGATCTTATTCAAAACCCAAAGGTGATTGCTCGTTATCAAAAGGAAGTTGATACGATTAATCAAGAGTTGGGCCGTTATCGACAACTTAAAAAGTTTGAACTTACTTGCTCCGACTGGACTCCTGAAACCGGTGAATTATCACCAACACTAAAACTGAAAAGAAAAGTATTAAAAGAAAAATATAAAATTAAGTTCGACAGATTATATGGTTATACGGATGAGGATGGCCATGTGGGAATACCGGATTAGTATAAATTTCTTAGTTTTTGTATTGATATCTATCAATATTATGTAGGGCTTATTGGGTGAAATATAGAGCCATTCTAAATTCAGAAATTATTATTCTTGTAAACTGAACCAACAATTAATAGTCATGATTAAACAGATAGTGTTTTTAATAGTTCTGCTAATAACAATAGGCGTTTTTGCATGGACAATGCAGCGCATTTTCAAATATTTTAAACTTACAAAAAAGAAACCCATAGGAGATTGGGGAAAACGCATCAATACTACCATAAAAGTTGCTTTTCTTCAGGAAAAAATTCTTCGAAAACCAATAATTGGTTTTATGCATGCTCTGGTATGGTGGGGATTTATAGTGATTTTGTTTGGAAGTATCGAAATGGTTATTGATGGTTTGTTCGGAACTGAGAGAGTTTTTCAGTTCATGGGACCTGTTTACAATTTTCTAATGGCTTCCGGGGATATCTTTGCACTTATTATTGCTCTGGCAGTTATAGCTTTTCTGTTCCGTAGGCTTTTCATGCATATTAAAAGATTTTACGGCCCTGAAATGAAACCTGTTTCCAAAGCAGACGCTAATCTGGCCCTTACAATTATTCTTGTATTAATGCTTTCCCTTTTGGGGATGAATACTGGATATATTATGTGGGCAAATGCTGCTAATGAGCATATTGCAGGCTATTATCCGGTAAGTGATTGGCTGGCAAATATGTTATCAGGAGCTGATGTTTCAACTGCTCATATATTTTTCCAAATAAATTGGTGGTTACATATAGTTTTGATTTTCGTATTTGCAAACATCCTACCTTACTCAAAACACTTTCATGTTTTTATGTCGGTACCTAATGTGTTTGTTAGTCGTATTGCACCATTGGGTCATGCTGATAATATGCCCAACATAACCCAGGAAGTAAAACTTATGATGGATCCAAATGCCGCATTTGATGATGTGCCTGAAGAAGAAGGCGAGCCTGAGCGCTTTGGAGTAAAAGACGTTGAAGATGTTAACTGGGTTAACTATATGAATTCATTGGCATGTACTGAATGTGGAAGGTGTACTTCAGTATGTCCGGCTAATATAACAGGAAAACTCTTGTCACCAAGAAAGATAATGATGGATACAAGAGCAAGGATGAAAGAGAAAGGTCCTGGATTACTTGCAGAAGGAAATTCATTTGATGATGGAAATTCATTGATATCAACATCCTATATTACTGAAGAAGAATTATGGGCTTGTACCCAATGCAATGCCTGTGCTCAGGAGTGTCCTGTTAATATTGATCAGCCTGGTTTGATTTTGGATATGCGCCGTTATCTGGTTATGGAGGAATCCAAAGCACCAGCCGGATTGAATACAGCTTTTTCGAATATTGAGAATAATGGGGCACCATGGCAATTTTCACCTGAAGATAGAATGCTATGGGCCGAAGGGCTGGAAGTGCCATTGATGGCAGATAAAATGGCTGCAGCTGAAAAAGTTGATTATCTTTTCTGGGTGGGATCAGCAGGTGCATTTGATGATAGATACAAAAAGGTTAGCCGTGAGTTTGTTAAAACTCTTAATCATTTGAAAATAAATTATGCTGTCCTAGGAACAGAGGAAACCGACAGTGGTGATATAGCCCGTAGAGCAGGAAATGAAATGCTTTACCAGATGCAGGCAATGATGAACATAGAAATTTTAAATGGCTATGAAGTAAAGAATATCATTACCTGTGATCCTCATGATTTTAATACTTTGAAAAATGAGTATCCTGATTTTGATGGTAATTATAATGTTATACATCATTCACAATTTTTGCAAGAGCAAATTTCTGCAGGAAATCTTAAACTGGATAGCGATGAGTTTGCTTCCAAAAAAATTACTTTCCACGATCCATGTTATCTGGGAAGAGCCAATAAAGAATATGATGCTCCCCGATCTGTTTTAGATGCTATTTCTTCAACAAAAGTTGAGATGGAAAGAAATAAAAGCTTTGCTTTGTGCTGTGGTGCCGGAGGCGGACAGATGTTTAAAGAAGCAGAAAAAGGCGATAAGGAAGTGTTTATGGAGCGTACAGAAGAGGCCCTAAAAACAGGTTGTGATATAATTGCAACTGCATGCCCTTTCTGTATGGTAATGATGACAGATGGTATAAAATATTCCAATAAGGAAGAGGAAGTTAAGAATTATGATATTGCAGAACTCGTTAGCAAAAGTTTGAAATTATAATTCATTAAACTTTAATTGAAAAAGCCCTTCTTGTGAATTACGAGAAGGGCTTTTATTTTACTTATTATGAAAAACTATTATTATCCGCATTTAGAGTGTCCGCATGATTTGCAAATCAAACAACCATCTTCGTAAATCAATGTATCTTCACCACAATCAGGACATTTAGTATCGGTAACTGTACCATCAGGGATGAAACGTTTTAATGCCCTTACAACTCCATTTTTCCATGTATTGATATTATCTTCAGGGAAGTTTAGATTTCCAATTAAATCTATAACATAAGGTAATGGCATACCATGACGTAATACACCTGAAATAAGTTTTGCATAGTTCCAGAATGTTTCCTCAAAGGAGCGGGATAGAGCAGGCATTTTAATCTCGTAGCCTTGCTTATCCTTAAAGATAAAATCGTAGCGAGCATGATCATTTTTTGGTTTTACACGCTCTACAAAACCAGTTTCCACATATGGAGGAATAAAGAAATCCTCAGCTTTACCGGTAAATATCTCATAAGGTTTATTATTAATCTTACCTATAACAGCTATCCATTTCTCATAGTTATTCTGAAAACGAATTACATCTGCTTCTAATATCTTAGGGCGTTTTGGGGCTCTTGATTCAACTATGTCGTTTTCGTTTTCTTCTTCTTTTTTAGTGTCATTATTAACCAATACTCCTGAACGTGATCCGTCACGATAAATAGTCATTCCTTTACAACCGCTTTTCCATGCAGTTAAATAAATATCACTAACCAATTCCTCTTTAGTATCAGCAGGAATATTAACTGTTACACTAATGGAGTGGTCAACCCATTTCTGAATATCACCCTGCATTTTTACCTTACTAACCCAGTTTATATCATTGGATGTTGCCTGATAGTAAGGTGAGTCTTTAATGATCTCATTTAATTCTTCATCAGGTTTATTCTTTACTTCTTGCACATCGTAACCATTAACCTGAAGCCATGTTTCAAATTTTGGGTGAAAAACATTATATTCTTCCCAGGAATCGCCAACTTCATCAACAAAGTTTACAACAACTTTCTTATCGTTTGGGTTTACCTTCCTTCTTCTTTTGTAGGAAACCATAAACACTGGTTCAATACCTGATGTGGTTTGAGTACAAATACTAACACTACCTGTAGGAGCAATAGTAAGCATAGAAATATTACGACGACCTACTTTGGTCATTTTTTCATATACATGAGGTGCATTTTCCTTTATTCTGTTTATGAAAGGATTTTTTAATTCTCTCTCAGCATCAAATATTGGGAAAGCACCTCTTTCTTCTGCAAGATCAACAGATCCCCTGTATACTTCTATTGCTAATAATTTATGTACCTCTGTTGAAAATCTGATTGCTTCATCGGAGCCATATCTTAAGCCTAATGCTGCCAGCATATCGCCTTCAGCAGTAATGCCTATACCAGTTCTTCTTCCCTGAAGGGATTTTTCACGTATGTTTTCCCAGAGATTTCTCTCTGTTGCTTTTATCACTTCGGATTCAGGGTCAGCATCAATTTTCTTAAGTATACTATCAACTTTTTCTACTTCAAGATCAACTATATCGTCCATAATACGCTGAGCCATGCGGGAGTGTTTGGTAAACAAATCTCCATTAAAGTAAGCTTCACTGGTAAATGGATTCTCTACATATGAGTATAAGTTTAATGCTAGCAAACGGCAACTGTCGTAAGGACAAAGTGGAATTTCACCACAAGGGTTAGTAGAAACAGTTTTAAAACCATAGTCAGTATAGTGGTCTGGTATCGACTCACGAATTACAGTGTCCCAGAAAAGAATTCCAGGTTCTGCTGATGACCATGCATTATGTACTATTTTGTTCCAGAGTTCTCTGGCATCAATTTCTTTTTTTACTACAGGGTTCTCTGAATTTATGGGATATTGCTGAATATAAGGAGTGCCATTTTCAACAGCCTTCATAAACTCATCATCAAGTTTTACTGAAACATTGGCACCAGTAACTTTCCCCGATTCCATTTTTGCATCAATGAATCTTTCAGCATCCGGATGTTTAATTCCCATGCTTAGCATTAGGGCACCACGCCTTCCATCTTGTGCTACTTCTCTTGTGGAATTGGAATACCTTTCCATGAAAGGAACTACGCCTGTAGAAGTTAGTGCTGTATTTTTTACCGGGCTTCCTCCAGGACGAATATGAGTAAGATCGTGACCTACACCACCTCTTCTCTTCATCAATTGAACCTGCTCCTGGTCGATTTTTAATATGCCGCCGTATGAATCAGAATCTCCATCGTTACCAATAACAAAACAGTTGGAAAGTGATGAAACCTGAAAATCATTTCCTATTCCCGCCATAGGGCTTCCTGATGGGATGATATATTTGAAGTTTTTAAGAGTTTGATATATCTCTTCCTCCGTCATGGGATTTTTATACTTCTGCTCTATTCTGGCAACTTCTCTTGCAATCCTGCGATGCATTTCATCGGGATTTTTTTCATAAAGATGTCCGTGGCTATCTTTTAAGGCATACTTATTTATCCAAACATTAGCTGCTAAAGTATCACCATTAAAATATTTTATTGAAGATTCCAATGCTTCCTCATGGGTAAATCTTCTTAGTTCTTTTTCTATAACTGATTGTTTTTCTTCAACCGTATTTTCGGTTGTTGGTTGTTGTGTTAATTTTAGTTTTGATACAGCAAGTGTGTCAACTTCCTCGTTCCTCATTTCCGATCTATTTCTTTCCTCTAAAACTTTATCATAAAACGACTTCTCCTCTGTATTTTTTTCTTCTTCTTTCTGTATGCCTGTAGTGCCCTTGTTTTCTAGGCTGAAAAATAAATTTTCTTCCATGGAGTTCTTTAATTTGCTAATGGTTTATAATGATATAATGCTACTAATCAAGAAGATAAAAAATTATCTGATGCTGATTTTTCAGATTGCAATATACAAAGTAAATTACCTAACTCTCTCTAAATTTATTAACATTATACATGTGAAAAAGTTTAAATTGCGGATAATAAAGCTGTTAGATTATTAAAATAAAATCTTTCCTACAATTTTCATTTTTTGGCACAATTTTAATAGGGAATTTTTTCATTTTTTTTCATCCTAAACTTATATTTCTGTATGGCCTATAAACACTAGGTAAATGGAATAAGTCTAAATAATATATGACTATATTTCAAATAATTACTGTTAATTAAATAACATTATTTATGCATAATATTTTACTTAATTTTGAATAAGAAAACGCTAATTTTAGAAAAAATGAAATTAAAAATCTAAACTTAGTGAAAGGTAGTAAACAGGCTCGCTTATTCTGTAATCTTCAACTCCCCATGAAACATCTCCTCTGATAAAATATCCCAACAAATGTATACGTGCTCCTAATCCAAAACCTCCAACAATGGGTTCTTTTTGTCGTTGAACAGATATATTAAAAGTACCACTGGATATATATTTAGTGAACAATGCATTTTCTGTACTATAGGGATTCCAGCCAGTCCATGCAGTTCCCAAATCTCCGAATCCTACTAGCTGAAAGTTTCTTAAGAAACTGGAACTTAGAGGTGTTTTTGAAAAATACTGGAAAAGAGGAAATCTTAACTCTGTATTAATAACAGCAAAACTATTTCCATTTCTTACATTCTGATAAAATCCCCTCATATTAGTAGCTAAAGTTTGATAAGCATAGCCCTGGTCATAGTCAACAGGAGTGTCGCTATTAAATTTTGGTATAAGCCAGTTATCTACTCCACCCATATAATAAATTAATGGACTTGCTCCAAAAGAGGTGCTGACAGCAATTCTGTTTGCCCAAATAAAGGATCTGCTTATACGTGTATAATGTCTGAAATCTGCTCCTAGAACAAATAAATCATACATTTTACCGGGATCAATAGTTCCATTACCATTAAGGTACCAGAACATTTTGCTGTATTCTGCAAATATTTTATAACGTGTACCCAGTAAGAGGTTCATGCCCAGAGTTCGGGTGTTATCATAAACTAATTCAGCCTTTAGTCCTGCCCAATTAGCATATCTATTTTGGAATTCTAAAGTAGGCTGGTCAGTTGAGAGTGTTACGAACATTTCATTTTTATATTGCGCAGTACCTCTCACGCTTAAAGCTTCATTAAAAGGCCATTTAAGCATATAAAATAATTCATGTGTATGTATTCTTTCCAAGGAAAAACCGGTAAAGTATTCTATTGAATTTCTATGGAAAGTAATTTCTTTATCCAACCTCTTCTTTAAGTTGGAGTAACTGGCAACATATTCATTATTTACAAAATTAAAGTTAAACCTAACACCTCCGATTATTCGGTGATCTTCCATCAAATCAGTAATAGCAACTTTTAAAAACACATTAAAACCTGGGTTAAGGTAGATAGGCGACTGGCCACCGCTGAATTGCTGATAACTATAGTTTATATAATTGAAATCAACCTGAGAAACTAAATTGTTTATGTAATATGAAGTATAGTAATTTCTCCTTTTGGGTATAATAAAATTAGAATCACCAAAACTGCTTACGGAGTTTGAAATGCTTATTGAAATTCCATCATCTGTTTTAATAGTTCCCCTTCTGGCTACTCTTCCCACCACTTCTTTTCCCTCAGGATCTTTATAGACCATGAAGAATTTTTTTGTTTCTATTTTCTTTTCAGCCTGAGATTCTGACTTATTTTCATCAGGTTTTTCTTTCTTAGTTTGCTTACTTATAATTGGTTTGTTTACTTTTTTAGATTTTTCATTATTAATGATTAAAGCTTGCATAAATCTGGTTTTTCTATCCAGTATAATATCTGCATTATTGTAATTACTTAAATCTTCAGTATATATTTTGTATTTGCTGTCATTGTATATCAAATAAGCAGTTTTTCCGGCTTTAGCCGAAGTGTTTTTGTATAAAATGTTAACACCCAGATTAGTAAGAGGTTTAGTGTTAACGAAATATCTATAATGCACACTTGTGTCAACTGAAACTACGCTACTATCAATGGTAGCCATATAGTTATTTATAATTCCTGATTCATCACTTAAATAAGTAAGCTTGTTAAAACTAATTTCTTCAGCATTTAGTTCATTCGCAATGGGTGTATTAGTAATTCTCTTAAGCAAGGGATCACGAAGTTTATAGTCGTATATAAATAGGTCGAAAGTATTTGAAAAACCGTAAAAGTCATTTTTCTGAACGCCAATAGTATCATTTAACCTATTGGATGAAAAGACTATACGTGATGAATTATTAATAAATCTTGGATTTAGATCAGTTGACAAATCATCGGTAATTTTATCGAAAGAACTGGCGGCTATATTAAAAACAAATATATCAGATTGACCATTTTGAACCGCCGACATTACCATATAATTGCCATTGGAAGAATATGAAAAGTCTATTATTTTCTGTACCTGATAAAATACCTGAGTATTAAATGACTTCTCCTCAACATCATACATCAATAATTTAGGTATTCCTTTTTTCTCAATTATTATGGCTAAAATTCTACCCCCCGGATGCCAACTAATTAATGGGTAACTATAGTCTGTTTTTGTGTCAATAAGAACACCACCTTGTAGTATTTTTTTTCTTTTTCCAGTTAATGTATTATAAATATACACCTTGTATTTGCCCATTTCATTGGTAGTATATGCAATGAATTGTCCATCGGGGCTAATGTTTGGCTGCCCATTTACAATATTATCTTTATATTTTATTGGTAATAAATTCTTTGGCAGATTATCATCAATGTTAAATCCCTTATACTCATTTTCATAATAATCGTGCCATTCCCGCATTAATACTTTAAATGGCATTCCTATAACATACATAAACCCTTTTTCAATACTATTGGTAGCTGAGGTCATATGTATAATGTTGCTAACGCTGGATTTTCCATATTTTTCAGCTACAAACTTCCAAAGTGAGTGACCAGCATAAATGGCATCTCTTCCATCTAGGTTATTTACCTTTTTATAGCGACCCGATAAAATACCATCTCTTACTTTGTTGTCAAACTCAACACTCCAATCTTCACTTAAGTAAGAAATAAGTCCTACTTTATACCAGTTAGGAAGTGAAAAGAAAGTAGATGTTTTTACTTGCTGCCCCATTGTACCACCAAACATCATTTGATTGAATAAGACCTCGGCTATACCAGAATTTATTTGTTTTTGCAGATTAAGATGATTACCATCGAAGTAAATCATAATTCTGGATCCGATAATATGTGTAATTCCACCGGTATTATATTCCAACTCTGAGGCAAGGCCAATATTACTTTGTTTTAAATCACCAAGTTTATTAAAAATTATAAACTGCATTCTTTTGTCGAGGCCGCTACCAACTTTTTCTTCCATTACAGGAATTTGCTGTTGTGCGTATCTTCCAGTATACTGAGCAAGTTCTTTTCCGTTTAAATAAAAGTAAGTGTCGAAATCATCAAATTTGTAATATGTCCATAGAAACTCCTGATATTGAACACGATTCTTTCCAAAAGACATATTCGACCCATTATAAAATTGGGCAATGGAATTTAAAGGCATTAAAAAAATGCATAATAGGAAAATTCCATTAAAAAATGGAAGTTTCCAGAACCCCTTATTTTTATGGTAATTGTTAATAATTTGCTATATTTATGTTGCTAAATTAACACAAAATTTAAACCAATATTGTCTGTATAAGCGCTTATTGTTAAATAATTCAAAAAAAGCATTATTCAGAATACTTATTAAATTTGTAGGTTTAAATTTGTACACAAATCAATCTATATGATAAGCGTAAAGAGATTTCCATTTAACCCCTATCAGGTTAACACCTATGTTTTGCATGATGAAACAGGAAAGTGCATAATCATTGATCCGGGCATGGATGGTGCGGAGGAGATAGCAGAGTTTGAAAACTATCTGGAAACTAATAATCTAAGCCCTGTAATGTTGGTAAATACTCATGCTCATATTGATCATATAATAGCTAATCATTATGTGAGTGAAAAATATGGAATTTCCCTTGCAGCGCATTCCGATAGTACTGGATTTATTGAAAATGCAGTAGTTTATGCTTCATCATTCGGATTAGAAATGGCAGATGTAAAAAGCATTGACGAGTTTTTGGTTGACAATCAGCATATGGAATTTGGTAATTCCAAACTTAAGATCCTGGAAACACCTGGTCATGCTGATGGTAGCATTTGTCTTTATAGTGAAGAAGATAATTTTGTAATTACTGGAGATGTTCTTTTTAGAGAAAGTATTGGAAGAACAGATCTTAAAACAGGAGATTACGATCTATTGCAAAAAAGTATCTGGGAAAAGTTATTTGTACTTCCAGATAATACTAATGTTTATCCTGGTCATGGACCCTCAACTAATATTGGGTTTGAGAAAGTTCATAATCCATTTGTAGCTATTGGTAAAGAATTAGACTAAATACCTAAGTTAAAATACTAAAACTCTATTTGCTAAACATTAACTGTGTTACGCTCTTTATAATCATTTCCTCATTTTGATTGTACATACATTTAAAATGTACTTTTGGACATTTATTATGGCCTAATTTACTACACGGTCTGCATTTTAAACCCCCAACTTCTGCTATCGTGAATTTTTCTTTATTGGCTGGCATATATGGGTACATCACAAATTCTGGTATTGTATTCCCCCAAATACTAATAATAGGTTTTTGAAAAGCAGCAGCAATATGCATCAATCCGGTGTCGTTGGACAATACCAGTGATGATTGTTTTATTAGCGAAGCAGATCCATTTAATGAAAATTGACCACAGGCATTAATTACCAAATTACTTTTACTTAACATAACTACCTCATCGCCCCTCTTCTTGTCCTCAGGTCCGCCTAAAAGCACAACAGCTTTGCTTAAACGAGAAGCAATTGAGGCTACTTTTTCAGACGGTAGAACTTTTGTAACATGTTGTCCTCCAATTACAAATGCTATAAAACCATCATTTAATTTTTCATGCAAAACTGATGGTTTAACAGTATATTTATCTGGCATATAATATTCCAGCCCTTTGTCATCAATTTTAACGTTTAAAGAATTTACAGCCTCAAAATATCTTTCAACTATATGCTTATGTGGAAGTTTGTTTATTTTGAAGTTCACAAGCAACCACTTTTCAATATTTAGTTTTGGAAATGAAGCATGGGGGATTTTTAATTTTCTTGTTAGTTTAATGGATCTTAAATTCTTTTGTAAATCAACTATAAAGTCGTATTTCTCATTTTTCAGATCTTCAATTACTTCATTTGTGCTCTTGTTAAATGCAAAAACTCTGCTAATTCTTGGGTTGTCTTTATAGATATCAAAATACCTTTTTTTAGTTAATGCATGTATTTCGCATTTCAGTTGTTCTTTTAAGGCTCTTATAATGGGAGTAGTAAGAACAATATCTCCAATTGAGCTAAATCGTATAACTAGTATTTTTTTCAATTCGTTAAGATTTTTTACAAAAGTAATTAATAATACATATTTACCAAATTTGACAACAAAAGACTATTGCATTTTTCCTATTTTTGCCGATTAATTGATTTATAATATTTAACGATGGAAAAGAAGCCAATTGTATTGAGTGGTATCAGACCAACAGGAAATTTACATTTAGGAAATTATTTTGGTGCAGTAAAGAATTTTGTAAAAATGCAGGAAGAAAATGAATGTTATTTTTTTATTGCAGATTATCATTCACTTACTACGCATCCAAAACCAAAGGATTTACAAGCCAATGTTCGTCAGGTTTTGGTAGAGTATTTAGCTGCAGGTCTGGATCCAGAGAAATCTACTTTATATCTTCAAAGTGATATACCTGAAACTGCCGAACTTTATCTTTTTCTTAATATGAATGCTTATTTGGGGGAACTTCAAAAAGTAACCACTTTTAAAGATAAAGCACGTAAACAGCCTGAAAATGTTAATGCAGGTTTACTTACTTATCCTACCCTAATGGCATCTGATATACTTATCCATCGTTCACATATGGTCCCT
Organism: Marinilabiliales bacterium; assembly: GCA_002869315.1. GTDB lineage: Bacteria > Bacteroidota > Bacteroidia > Bacteroidales > F082 > BM524. The sequence goes on from PKTD01000107.1 coordinate 36,848, forward strand.
GTAGGGAAAGATCAGGAACAGCATTTGGAAATGACACGTACATATGCAAAACGATTCAACCGTATGTATAAAACTGATTTTTTCCCTATTCCAAGAGCATTTAATTTTGGAGAACAATTGGTGAAAATACCGGGGCTGGATGGTTCTGGTAAAATGGGTAAATCTGAAGGAGAAGGTAATGCAGTATTTTTAAATGATGATCCAAAAGTACTCCGAAAAAAAGTAATGCGCGCTGTTAGTGATAGTGGTCCTACTGAAATGAATCAGGAAAAACCTGAACCTATTCAAAATCTTTTTTCATTGTTAAGAGCAGTTTCTAAACCTGATGTACTCGATTATTTTGAAGATCAGTACAATAATTGCAATATACGTTATGGTGATTTAAAAAAGCAATTGGCTGAAGATATGATTGCTTTTACAGAACCTTTCAGAGAAAGAATTGCTGAGATTTCAGCAGACCAGGAGTATATTACCAAGGTAATGGATATGGGTGCAGAAAAGGCAAGAATTAGTGCTCAAAATACTGTTAGAGGTGTTAGAGAAATTATAGGGTTCAGAAAGATTTATTAAATTGCTCATTATTAAAAACTAAAACAAGGGAAATATATTTTGCTTGAGAAAAAAGAAACACAATTAAAAAAAGCTAAAGAAACAGCTGTTCTGGTTGGGATATCATCTAAATCAGAGGGAAGTGAGAAAATACACGAATATCTTGATGAACTGGAGTTTTTAGTAAAAACTGCAGGAGGTAAAACTATGGAGCGTTTTATACAGTCCTTGGATTTTCCTAATCCTAAAACATATGTGGGCAGTGGTAAACTTCAGGAAATAAAGGAATACATAAAAATTCAAGAAATTGAACTTGTAGTTTTTGATGATGAATTAAGCCCTTCTCAGTTAAGAAATGTTGAGAAAGAATTGGAATGTAAAATTTTAGATCGCACAAATTTAATATTAGACATATTTGCTAAAAGGGCTCAAACATCACATGCTAAAGTGCAGGTAGAATTAGCGCAATATCAATACTTATTACCTCGCCTAACCAGAATGTGGACTCACCTCGAGCGTCAAAAAGGAGGAATAGGATTACGCGGTCCGGGAGAAACGGAAATTGAAACTGACCGCCGTATAATCCGCGATAAAATCAGCCTTCTTAAAAAGCGACTTACTCAAATAGACAAGCAAATGTCTACCCAGCGTAAAAATCGTGGGGAACTAATTAGAGTTGCATTAGTTTGATATACAAATGTTGGAAAATCTACAATTATGAACCTTCTTAGTAAATCGGAAGTGTTTGCAGAAAATAAGTTATTTGCAACACTCGATACTACTGTACGAAAGGTAGTAATTGATAACTTACCTTTTCTGCTTTCTGATACTGTTGGGTTTATACGGAAACTTCCTCACGGACTTGTAGAGTCATTCAAGTCGACACTTGACGAAGTAAGAGAATCAGATATTTTAGTTCACGTTGTGGATATTTCTCATCCTGAATTTGAAGATCATATTGCTACTGTTACACAAACTCTTTCTGAAATTGGAGCTGCCGATAAAAAAGTAATAATGGTCTTCAACAAAGTAGATGCATATACCTGGGAGGAAAAAGAGGATGACGACTTAACTCCTACAACTAAAGATAACATTAGTTTAGAAGAACTAAAAAATACATGGATGGCAAAGGAAAATAATCCTTGCATCTTTATCTCTGCTATTACAAAAGAAAATTATCATGAGTTTCGTAAACTATTATATGATAATATAAAAGAAATTCATGCCATTAGATATCCATATAATAATTTTCTCTATTAATGATTTTTGAACTGCTTTAAGCAAAAAGTAAATTTTTATGAGTTTACTATTGATTTTTATTATTATTTCCGGGTTGATATATATTGTTTCAGAATATGTAAGAGCCCCAAAAATTAAATACTTTTTTAAACCCTTAACAACTGTTTTAGTTATTATTCTTGCTTTTCAGCAAGTAAATGACTGGAATAATACTTATGCTTATTTAGTAATTATTGGTTTGCTATTTTCGCTGATTGGCGATGTTTTTCTAATGCTTCCAAAAGATAAATTCCTTCATGGTTTAACTACTTTTTTAATTGCACATTTATTTTTTATTGTTGCAATATTTACAGGACTGAACTCTGTTAATGAGCTTGTTGCATTAATTCCTATAGGATTATACACCTTATTGTTTTTGTGGAAAGTGCTTCCAAAAGCAAAAGAAAATAAACTTGCTGTTATTATCTATTCATTGATTTTGATGGTTTTCTTTTGGCAGGCATCACTATACTTTTATTATTTCGCCACTTTAGCTGCTTTGAATGTGTTTTTAGGAGCCTTGTTTTTTGTTATATCAGATTCGCTTTTGGCCTATTCAAGGTTTGTTAAACAATCTGTTTATTCAGTTGCTTTAATTCACATAAGTTATTGGGCAGCATTAACATATATAGCCCTTTCAATTTAAAAATAAATAATGACCTTTTTTTATATCATTTTAACTGTACTTGCAATTATTATAATTTTATTTTTTGTAGCAGTTAACAATTTTAAAAATCCACATGTTTCAAATGAAAAAAATCCACTTTCGGTTGGTATAGAATTTGAGATCAATAAAATCCCAAGTTTAAATTCTAAGAAACTAAATTCATGGTGGATTTCCAATGAAAATTCAAATACTTCAATAATATTGATGCATGGATGGGGAAAAAATGCTGCGCGTCTCCTTCCATACATTAAGAATCTGAATTTTTATAAGTACAATATTTTAGCCTTCGATTCGAGGAATCATGGTGATAGTGATAAAGATAAGTATTCATCAATGATAAAGTTTTCGGAGGATATAAGTTCATGTATAGATTTTCTGAAGAAAGAAAAAAAAGAATCTGCAGAAAATATTTATTTAATAGGTCTTTCCATAGGAGGGGCTGCTTCAATATATGCTGCTGCTAATGATGACAGGATAAATAAAATTGTAACTGTAGGTGCCCCTTCAAACCCTGCGGATGTTATGAAATTACATCTTCTAAAGAAGAAGATCCCCAACTTTATCATAAGCATGGTTTTTAAATATCTGGAAATAAAAGTAGGTAAGAAATTTGATGAGATATGTGCCGCAAATAACATTAACAGAACCAGAGCAAAAACATTATTGGTACATGGTACTTTAGATAGGGTTGTGCCGGTTGAACAAGGTGAATTAATATACAGTAAAGCCGATAAGCATAATGTTGATTTATGGAACATTGATGGAAAGGGCCATAGTAATTGTCATTATGAGAAAGGATACTGGAAAAAACTCCTTGATTTTTTCAATGAACAATAAGTTTATTTAAACATTAGTTTATTATAGTATTCAATGTTTTGCGACTAAAATATTAATACTATTTTTACATCAAAATATATAAAATGAAGACCATATATCTTATTTTACTTTCTGTTCTGAGTGGATTATTATTATCCATTTCCTGGCCGGTAAATGGATTTACACCTCTTATTTTTGTGGCTTTAGTTCCTTTGTTGTATGTACAACAAATAATGGGAGATACTAATAGGAAAGGAATATTTTGGCTATCGTGGTTGACATTTTTAATCTGGAATGTATTAACAACCTGGTGGATATGGTATAGTACTGCCATAGGTTCAATAGCAGCTTTTGTTTTGAATGCCTTATTTACAGCAATAGTATTTTACTTATATCATCTTTCGAAAAAGTGGTTTTATAAAAATAAGAAGGGGAGTTGGATTCTGATTTTTTATTGGGTTAGTTGGGAATATTTTCACCTAAACTGGGATTTAAGTTGGTCGTGGTTAAACCTGGGAAATGTTTTTTCATCTAACCCTAAGATTATACAATGGTATGAGTATACTGGTACGTTTGGAGGCGCAGTTTGGGTTTTACTTATTAATATTTTGATTTTTAATATTATTAAAAAAGTTATTGAAAAAAGGGAAGTTAAATCATCAATAGTAAATATTGCAATTTTGATTTTGGTAGTTATCATACCTATTTTTTATTCAGTAAGTATTTATAATTCATATGAAGAAAAGGGTAAAGACTTAGATGTAATTGTTGTGCAGCCAAATATTGATCCTTATGAAGAGCAATATTCACTCAGTCCTGATTCAATTTTAAGTAGAAATTTATCATTGGCATTACCTCTTGTGGATGAGAATACGAGATATATTGTTATGCCTGAATCAGCATTGCAGGAAGATATTTGGGAGGGTGCGTTTAATAATTCCTTCACTATTCAGCGTTTGTACAATAAGGTTAGAGAGTACAACAACTTAAATATTATAACTGGAGCAACAACATATAAAATGATAGGGCGAGGCGAAAAAATGAATAATGCTGCCCGCAAATTCAGCAAAGTTGATAAGTATTATTACGCTTATAATACTGCCTTGTTTATAGATAAATCTGGGATGTTACAAACACACCACAAATCAAAGTTAACACCTGGTGTAGAAATTATGCCATCTTGGGGAATCCTAAAACCCATAGAATCATTGGCCATTGACCTTGGAGGTACAACTGGTACTCTTGGACGAGATAAGGAAGCAGTGGTTTTTTACGATAAGGATTCCATCGGAAGTTCTCCAATTATTTGTTATGAATCTATTTATGGTGAGTTTGTTACAAACACTATTAAGAGAGGCGGAGAATTAATATTTGTTATTACAAATGATGGTTGGTGGGGAAATACTCCTGGTCATAAGCAGCATTTGTCTTATTCTTCTTTGAGAGCTATTGAAACCCGACGATGGGTAGCAAGGTCAGCAAACACAGGAATTTCGGCTTTTATAAATGAGAGAGGTGACATTCTTCAACAAACAAAGTATTGGGAAGCTGATGTTTTAAGGCATACTGTTAAGGCTAATAGCGAACTGACCTATTATGTGAAAAATGGAGATTATATAGCAAGCACCTCAGCATATATTAGCATTCTGGTTTTTCTAATTGCCTTTACACAGGGATTTTTAAGAAAGAAAAGAGGGTATTAAATAATTAGGACTACATCCACCCATTTTTTTTGAATAGAGTGATCATACCTCCACCTATTCCTAGCATAACTACCATAATTATCCAGAAAGCACTCTGTTCACTTTCCAGTGGTAATAATACATTCATACCATATATGCCCGTTAATAAAGTAAGTGGTAAAACAATAGATGAAATAAGAGTGAGTATCTTCATTATTTCATTTGTTTTGTTGGTCTGCATCGAATCGAAAGTTGTTGAAAGACCCTCTATAAGTTCTCCAAAGTCCTCAGTCATATACCACATCTGGTTATAGTAGTCGAGGATATTACCCCAGTAATCTTCCATATTGTCAGCAAAACCCTGAACTTTACCAGATTCGAATTTATTGAAAACCCTTAGTTGAGGCTTTAGCATTGTATTTAGAACAATGATATTTTTTCTGGTTACCGAAAGTCTCTCAATAATTCTGGCCGGAGATTTTCCAAATAACTGCCTGTTTATTAACTCTAATTCGAGGCCTACCTTACGCAATAAATAAGTAGATTCATTCATAAGTTTTTCCAAAATAGCATATAGAATAGCATCTGAGGTACCTACTTCAAAATCTTCTCCTTTTTGGTATTGTTCCATTGCATCGTCAAAAACACTATCCACCACCCAATGAGATCTTCCTATAGTTATCAGATAGTCTTCTCCCCAGAAAATTTTAACCTCCTTCGGTTTTATAAACTTATTTTGCCTGTCGAAATTTGGAAAATGAAGAACTAAAAAATAGTAATCATCATAGATATCAATTTTTGATCGTTGATTGGATTCGCGACAGTCTTCAATGTCAAGAGGGTGAAAATGATAAGTATTTGCAATCTCATCCAGATCTTCATTTGTAGGATTCTTGATGTTTACCCACAACAATCTTCCTATTTTAATAGTTTCAACCATTGGTTTACCCTCCTATTTTTTAATTATACAATGTTAATACTTTTCTCCGCAATGAGACTGCAAAAATCTATAAAAATTACAATAATTTAAAGCGGAATATTACCATGTTTTTTTGGTGGATTGCTATCCGATTTATTATCAGTCATTTCCAATGCCTGATTTAATTTCTTTCTGGTATTATGAGGGAATATAATTTCATCAATATAGCCTAGTTCAGCAGCTTTATAAGGACTGGCAAAGTTATTCCTGTAATCAGAAACGGCTTTTGCCCTTTCCTCTTCATTATTTAGTTTATTTCTGTAAATAATATTAACTGCTCCTTCAGGTCCCATAACTGCAATTTAAGCAGTGGGATAAGCAAAGTTGTAGTCTGCACCAATATGCTTGCTCGACATTACATCGTATGCACCACAATAGGCTTTACGGGTAATTACAGTAATTTTTGGAACTGTGGCTTCAGCGAATGCGTATAATAATTTTGCACCATGTTTGATTATTCCGCCAAATTCCTGCGCAGTACCAGGTAAAAATCCTGGAACATCCTCAAAAGTTATTAATGGGATATTGAAGGCATCACAGAATCTCACAAAACGAGCTGCTTTTGTGGAACTGTCGATATCTAATACTCCTGCTAATACTGCCGGCTGATTAGCAACTATACCAACTGGTTTTCCTCCAATGCGTGCAAAACCAACTATAATATTTTTAGCGTAATGTGGTTGAACCTCCAGAAAGTGCTTATTATCCACAACAGGAAGTATAATTTCCATCATGTCGTATGGTTTGTTTGGATCCGTAGGTATAATATTATCCAAGGCAGGTTCTTCTCTCGACATATCGTCGATACATTCTTTTCTTGGTGGATCTTCCAGATTATTGGAAGGAAGGAAACTCATTAATTCCCTTATCATCATCATTGCCTGTTCGTCATCATCAGCTGTAAAATGTGCAACACCTGACTTTTGATTATGAGTCATTGCACCTCCCAGGTCTTCCATGGTTACTTCTTCATTTGTAACAGTTTTAATAACATCAGGTCCTGTTACAAACATATAAGATGTATCTTTTACCATCATAATGAAATCAGTAATTGCAGGAGAATAAACAGCTCCACCTGCACATGGACCTAAAATGGCCGATATTTGAGGGATAACTCCTGAACTTCTTACGTTACGGTAAAATATATCAGCATATCCTGCGAGACTTTCTACGCCCTCCTGAATTCTGGCACCACCCGAATCATTAAGTCCTATTACAGGTGCTCCCATTTTCATTGCAAGATCCATTATTTTTACAATCTTATCTGCATTTGATCTGCTTAGTGAACCACCTAGTACGGTAAAATCCTGAGCAAACGCATACATAAGTCTGCCATCGATTTTTCCATATCCGGTAACAACACCATCTCCTAGGACTTTGTTTTTGTCCATACCAAAATTAGTATTACGATGTGTAACAAACTTATCGATTTCTACAAATGTATCCTTATCGAATAAATGTTTAATACGCTCTCTGGCAGTTTTTCTTCCTGCTTTATGCTGTTTATCGATTCGCTCCTGGCCACCGCCAAGTTCTGCTAGTTTATGCTTTTCTTCGAGTTCCTGTATTTTTGGTCTTAATGACATTTTTTTCTTATTTAATGTTATATAATTCTTTATTCCTCAATATCTTCAAGTAAAATTAAATGTTGATGACCATCAATATTGTCACCTTCTTTAACCATTATTTGTTTTATACGTTTATCGTTTACAAGTTTGTATTCACTCTCCATTTTCATGGCAGATACAATAATGGCGGTTTCTCCTTTTTTTGCTATTTCACCTTCTTTTACAAGTATTTTAACGACTTTGCCTGGCATAGGAGTTGAAATGAAATTCGCATCATCATCTTCGCTACCCTTTCGGCTGTTCATATACTTAGTTTCAGGGTCTATCACTTCTATATCGAAAGAGTTATACAAAGTATTTACTTCATATTTTTTTAAACCGCTCTCACTCAATTCTATATTAAAGGATGTTCCATCAATAATAATTGAATAAACTCCTTTTTCCACTTCAACAATATCGGCTTTATATACCCTGTCGTCTACAGCTATTTCTACAAAATTTCCATCCCGCTTAAGGATTTTAATTTCTGATACTTCATCGTTTACTTTTATTTCGTATGACATTTTTCCAGAGTTTAAAAATGATTAACACTATTTTTGCGACCAAACTGTTTCCATGGAGATGCCTTTTTACAAGTTTTTCCATTATTTGCTGCTGCAGAATCATATTTTGATATGAAATCTACAAAGGCCGCAATGGATGCCACATCTTTAACTTTTTGCTTAGCATCTTTTTTTGCGTCAAGGAATTCAGAATTATCCTGAATGAAATGCGTATTATACCTGCCTTCTTTAAAATCAGGCACATCCATAATTCTGTGAAGGAAAGGTATTGATGTTTTTACACCAGTAATTTTATAGGCATGTAATGCTCTTTTCATTCTGTCGATGGCCTCATCTCTGGTAGGTGCCCAGCAAATTAATTTAGAAATCATTGGGTCGTAATACATTGGTATTTCATAACCCTCATAAACATAACCATCGTGGCGAACGCCCAATCCTAGAGGTTCGGTTATATGTTTTATTTTACCAGGATTTGGCATAAAATTATTGTCAGGATCTTCAGCATAAATTCTTACCTCTATGGCATGGCCATTTTGAGATAAATCTTCCTGTTTTAACTCTAATTCAAGATCATTAGCAATTTTTATCTGTTCTTTTACAAGATCAACGCCAACCACTCTTTCAGTAATAGGATGCTCCACCTGAAGACGGGTATTCATTTCGAGGAAATAATAATTTAAATCATCATCCACAATGAATTCAATGGTCCCTGCTCCTGAATAGTTTACTGCTTTTGCTGCAGCAACAGCATGTTCACCCATTTCCATTCTAACCTTATCATTCATAATTGGAGAAGGGGTTTCTTCAACAACTTTTTGATGACGTCTTTGAACAGAACATTCTCTTTCAAAAAGATGAACAGCATTTCCATGATTATCGCAAAGCACTTGAAATTCAATATGATGTGGCGAATTGATATACTTTTCAATGTAAACAGCATCATCTCCAAAAGCAGCCATAGCCTCTGATTTGGCAGCACTTACCGAGGATATAATATCTTCTTCCTTACTTACAAGTCTCATTCCTTTACCTCCACCACCTGAACTGGCTTTCACCATTACTGGTAATCCAATTTCTTTGATAGTTTTAACTGCTGCGTCAAGATCTGTTATAGGCTCTATAGTACCAGGAACAACCGGAACTGATGCTTTTTGCATTTTCTTCCGGGCCGTAATTTTATCTCCCATAGTATTTATAGCATAAGATGAAGGTCCTATAAAAATAATACCTTCGGCTTTACACCTATCAGAGAACTCAGCATTTTCTGATAAAAATCCATATCCAGGATGTATGGCATCTGCACCACTTTTCTTAGCAGCATCGATAATTTTGTCAATTACCAGATAACTCTCATTGGAAGGTGATGGTCCAATAAAATATGCTTCGTCGGCAAACCTAACATGCATAGATGTACGATCTGCTTCCGAAAATACGGCAACCGATTTAATTCCCATCTCACGACAAGAACGCATAACACGGATGGCAATTTCACCTCTGTTGGCTACCAAAATTTTTTTAATCATATGTAAATTTGCTTTTAATTATCACGTTTTCAGTACTATTACCAAAATAGAACTCATAATTTTGGGGTGTAAAGATAAAAAATAACAAATATACAATGCCAAAATGTTAATATTATCATATTATCAATATTGAAGAAATTTTAACTTTCATTAGTCTAGATTGTTGAAATATTCTCTACATTTGAACTTATGAATATGACAATCAATAATAAACATATAAGAATTCCACGTATTGTTTTTTTATTAACAGTTGCATTAGTTGTTTTTACTGGCAATTCATCAAATTTGTATGCACAACATTCTAATTCTGAAATAAACAAACTTGAGAAAAAACTTAATTCATCAACATTAAGTGAAAAAGTTAATATTTTAAAAGAACTTGTTTATGAATGTAATAAAGCTAATGATCCAAAGTTTGTAGATTATGCTCAAGAATATGTAAAGTTAAATGATAGTTTGGTTCATCCTGATGAAAAAAGTAAAGTATATGAGTTGCTTTCTGAATATTATCAAAATAAGGATATTTCACCAAAAACTGCTTTTAATATTTCTTTTCTTTTAAAATACATTCTTCTGCTCATAGTAATCATTATAATTTTGATTCTATTTGTTTGGTATCTTCGATTAAAAAAGGGTTATAATCAAAAAATTAATGAATTATCAGCTAAAGCTGAAGAAGTTTACCAGAAAAAATATACTCTAAAGGGTGAAATAGAGAAAAAATTAACTGAGAAGATTATACCTTACAAAAAAGAGCATGATGAGATCGTAAAGAAAGAGATAGAGTTAAAGAAAAATTTAAAAACTCTGGAAGAAGCAAATTATTTAAAGAATGCTTTTTTGTCGAATATGAGTCATCAAATACGTTCATCCCTAAATGGCATAAGCGGATTTGCTAATTTGTTGGAAACGGAATTGGCAATAATAGGAGATGAAAATTTGTATTCTTACGCTCAAAAAATTCAACAAAGCGGAAATAAATTAGAGAATTTGTTAACCAACATCATTGATATTTCCTCGATAGAAGCCAATGTTACCGAGAAGAATATTCAGCAATGTGATATTTTAGATATTATAAATGATGTAGAATCTATAAATACATTTAAAGCTAATGAAAAGGGCTTGATTTTTAAAACAAAAGTTGAAGAGTCTATCCCTGCTGTGATTGCTGATCAGAGTAAATTAAGAAAAGTTTTAAATGTTCTGATAGATAATTCAATTAAGTATACTCATAAGGGATTTGTTACTTTAATGACCACCTATGATGAGGATACGTCTACAATTAAAATAGAACTGAAGGATACTGGTGTTGGAATTAATTCAGAATATGCAGAATTGATTAACACAGCATTTAGTTCTAAGAATATTGTAGAAAATGAAAAATCATATCAGGGAATAGGAATAGGTTTAAAACTTTGTAAACGTTTTATCGATCTTATGGACGGTAAAATAGAACTTATTACTAAAGAAAATGAGGGGACATCATTTAATATCACTTTACCAACTGCTATTGAAAAAAGTGAGGAGATAGTTAGTTCAGTGGTTGAAGAAGCTCCGGTTACTCTTTTAAATGCACCTGAATTGGGTTCACTGGATATTTTTATTGTTGAAGATGACCGAATGAATAGAATGGTCCTGGAAAAGATGTTAAAAAAATCCGGTAGTATAACAACAACCATCGATGGTGAGGATGCTATGAATGTTATAAAGAAGAACCATAGTAAAAAGAAGTACTTTCATGTTATGCTTTTCGATATTAATTTGCCTGCCCCATGGGATGGTACAAGATTAATGCAGGAAGTAAGGAGGTTATATCCAGAATACAAAAACATACCATTTATGGCTCAAACAGCTTATGCCATGGCTGGCGACAAAGATAGTTTTCTGGAGGCCGGCTTCGACGATTATATTGCCAAACCTATTATGAAAAACGAACTGCTAACAAAAATTGAAAGGCAGATAGCAAAGTATGCATCTAATAAATCTTGAAATCGTTTGCATTAGTGCTATCAGTTAACAGTAATATAATTCTGCATTTGTAATTCATTTAATGTTTTTTATGAGCTTGGTTTCTTTAAATAAATAGTTGATAGCATTATATTTGCAAAAAAATAATAAAACTATGAGTAAGTTATTTGATAAAATAAAACCCGGAGTTGCTACCGGCGATGATGTACAATATATTTTTAGGCATGCCAAAGAAAATGGCTATGCTATACCAGCAGTAAATGTTGTTGGTAGTAATTCAGTAAATGCTGTTCTTGAAGCAGCAGCAAAAGTGAATTCTCCTGTTATTATTCAATTTTCCAATGGAGGAGGTGCTTTTTATGCCGGTAAAGGTTTGAAAGCAGAAGGACAGGAAGCAGCTATAGCTGGAAGTATTTCCGGTGCAGTTCACGTTCATCAAATGGCAGAACTTTATGGTGTTGCGGTTATTTTGCATACCGATCATGCTGCAAAAAAACTATTACCCTGGATAGACGGTTTACTTGATGCCGGTGAAGAATTCTTTGAACAAAATGGAAAACCACTTTTCTCTTCACATATGCTGGATCTATCAGAAGAACCATTAGAGGAAAATATAGCTATTTGTAGGGAGTATCTTACAAGAATGGATAAAATGGGCATGACATTGGAAATTGAACTTGGTATAACAGGTGGTGAAGAAGATGGTGTGGATAATACTGATATTGATAGTTCTAAACTTTATACTCAACCATCAGAAGTTGGGCTTGCTTATAAAGAATTATCACAAGTGAGTCAACGTTTTACTATAGCCGCCGCCTTTGGAAATGTGCATGGTGTTTATAAACCAGGAAATGTAAAACTGGAACCTGCAATATTAAAGAATTCACAGAAATATATTAAAGAAGAGTTTAACACTATTGATAATCCTGTTGATTTTGTGTTTCATGGAGGCTCAGGTTCTGAACCTGAAAAAATTAAAGAAGCAATTTCTTATGGAGTTATCAAAATGAATATAGATACTGACACTCAGTGGGCTACATGGAATGGAGTGAGAGAATATGAAAGTGCACATCACGATTACTTACAAGGGCAGATTGGTAACCCTGAGGGAGAAGATGTTCCAAATAAGAAATTCTATGATCCTCGTAAATGGTTAAGAGCAGCTGAAGAATCAATGGTTAAGCGATTGGAAGTAGCCTTTAACGATCTTAATTGTTTAGATAGATCTTAATTTGATATTTATAACATAAAAAGCTCCTACTGTTTAAAAAGTGGGAGCTTTTTTCATTATTATACCAATAAACTTAGGTTTATTTGCGTTAACAGTTACATAAATATTAATTAACAAATATCATAAAAATTGTAAATTAGCTGTAAATACAATTACAAATTCATGCTCGATTACGATCCTAAAGTTTTAATGGCATTTGGAGAAACCTTCACTGAAGAAAAAGGAGAATTTCTGAACTGGCTTCTGGAAAATGGTTACCCTGAACTAGCTGCACTTTCAAGTGGTATCAGAGGGAGTAATGAGGCTGTAGCATGGCTGTTTAAAAACAGATATCCTCACTTTGCAGCATTCGACAATGCTGTGGGAGGAAGTGTTGAAGCTTATAGATGGCTTATCGACAATGAACATAATTTGCTAGCTGCCTTGGTAGAAGCCATTAATAATGATACTGCTGCCTTGGCATGGTTTAAAAATAATGATCTGGAAATATTTATTCATCTTTCACGAAAAATAAGAAATTTCCGCGAAGGACAAACTTTTGACTACCATAAGCTACATTTTTAGACCTGTTTTCTAGTGAGGGTCATTACCCTTTTTACAGCATTCAGGTAAAGCATTATATGCTTTCTGGTCTGCTGGCAAATCATCAGCATCATAACCAACTTTGGTAATTGCTTTTTTAAGGTTTTCCTTATTGTTTTTACCCTTCTTAAATTTTATTTTAAGAATTTTGGTTTCATCATCTAGTTCAACCGATTTTACACCCTTTTCAAAAGCAATATCATGTTCCAGCCTGTCCTTACATTGGCCACAGATAGCGGAAGTTTGAATTTCAACTACCTCATACTTTTTATCCTTTTTATCATTCTTTTTAACTTCCTGGGCTGAAATAGAATTAATGATAAGAAAAGAAAGAATCATTGTTAGAAATGTTATTTTAGTTTTCATGATATTAAATATTTAATTATTTATTATTTTATTTCAATTTTTGTGTTCAATATTAAACCTAAAGCCAGCATATACCTGAATTCCTGATACTGGTCCCCAAATTATTGAAGAATCAAAATATTCCCCAAAAGGATCATCAGAGGCAATTATTGGATTTTCCTGGCGGTAGTTTGTTAGATTTTCAGCCCCTAAATAGATTTCCCATTTATCTAAAAATCTGGTAATTTGAGCATTCATTATAAAATATGCAGGCGACATTTTTTCTAGCTGATACTCTTCAGGATTAAAATCAGTATTAGGTAAACGCTGGTCCCCATTAAACTGAGTATTTAAATCAATTTGCCATTGCCTATGAGGAGTTTGGTACGACATAGATATCAGGCCTTTGTATTTGTTTACCATAGGCTTCTCCATAAAATTATTATTTATGGTGGTTTTTACATCATTATATCTGAAGGCTAAACTTAGTTGAAAATTCTTTAGTAGTTCATAAGAGGCTTCTACTTGGAAACTATTTGAACGGGATTTTCCATCTAAGTTATATACATAAACAGTGTTTGAATTTTGCTCTCTATCAATAATTACCTGATTTTGAAACTGAGTATGGAAAAAGTCGGCAGTTAAAACCAACTCTCTTGCACTAATATCAATATACTTGGTATAACTAAATCCAAAATTCCATGATGACTCAATTTTTAAATCTTCAAGAAAAACGAATTTTCTGGAACTAGCCAATATTGAGGTGTTTTCAGCAATTACAATTGCCGATCTATAGCCTCTTCCACCACTAGCACGAATAATATTATGTTCGTTTATATTGTATTTGGCATGTAGTCTGGGAGTAAATAATAATCCATATAAATTATTATAATCCAGCCGCAATCCTGCAATTAGATTAAAACTTCTGTTTTTTGAATAATTATATTGTACAAATGCTCCGGAAATTGTTTCATGTCTATTAAATATACTATCATTTAAATCCTCATAATAATTATCCAGATTATAACTAATGCCACTTGTAAATTGGTGTTTAGAATTTATGAGCCACGACTGTATCATAAGATTGCTGTAGAAGGAGTATTGCTTAGCGTCGTAATTATTTAGACCAAAATAAGATGTTTGATCATGTATGATAAACTGGTTTTGAAAGCCCCAACTGCTATTAACTCTGTTTTTGAATATATAACCTATTTTGGCAAAGGCTTCAAGTCGGTTCGTTTTTACCCCAATACCATAGGGGTTGTCATCAGTTCTATCCATAGTCTTTTGGAAATCAATCTGACCACCTAACCTTTCTTCAGAGAGATATTTTATGCCAAATTGTGATCTAAGGTTTTTCCCTTTATATTTCCATCTGTTAAATACATTTACCTGACTGATCAATGGCATATCAAGAAACTTATCACCATTGAAATCGTGTCTGGAACCTATATATTCAGCATGAAGCAAAACCGCTGTACTCCATTTATCATTTAATTCGAAACGAGTATTTAAATTAGTCTCAACTTTTCCATCCTTATTTCCATAGGCATTAATAAATAGTTTATCACCCTCATCGGGTTTTTTGTATTCTATATTAATTTGCCCTGCCATCGATTCATAGCCATTTATTACTGAGGATGTTCCTTTTGCTACTTGTATGGATTCCATCCAACTTCCGGGAACATACCCCAGTCCATAAGGAGTTGCCAATCCTCTAAAATTTGGAATATTTTCAGTGAGAAATTGAGTGTAAATTCCTGCTAAACCAAGTAGTTGTATTTGTTTTGCCCCGGTAACAGCATCACTATAACTAACATCAACAGTTGCACTATTTTCAAAACTTTCCGACAAATTACAGCAGGCCGCTTTTTGTAATTCGCCCTCATTTATATTAATAATACCAAGTGTTTCAGTTCTGGAAACTACATTTCCACGCTGACGTGCATTAATTTGAACCTCATCAAGGCTTTGCAAGCCTTGTAAAGTAATATGCAAGTGGTCTGCGTGGTCTTGGTTTATAAAAACGGTATCATTCTGATAACTAATGAAACTCACAATAATATATTGAGGTTTATTTGGAATTAATTTCAATTTAAAATGCCCTGATTCATCAGAGATTGTTCCGTTTTGAGTATTTAATTGTATAATATTTGCACCTGTTAGAGGAAGCTTTTTACCATCTATATTTTCAAAAACACCTCCGGAAACAGTTTGTGCTAATATTATTTGAATTTGCATAAAAATTATGCAAATAATAAAAATGTACTTTTTCATAAATTCTTATTTATTAATTATGGAAAATAATTTTACTGTATAAAAACAGTTGCTAACTAAGAATTATGTAAAGGATTGGGTTCGGTTTTTAAGTTACTTATAATCAAGAGTAAAGATTTACCCCATTTGAAATTTGTTTCTTCGGGTTTGTGTATAGTTATATAATCAAATAAGAATAATTTATAAATATTAAAATCAAATTATTCAAAAAAAAAATCATAAACAGGCTTTACCTTAGTAATTTGCTTGTTTAGGTCAAATATAACCGAAAGTTTAAAATTTTGTTCTGTGGTATTGCAACAGTCAGTGTCTTCACAATGTGTAACTCCTGGATTTGTTTGCATAGCACAACATGCATTTTTATTAGGCATTTCATCGCCCTTATGACAATTGTCGGCCATTTCCTGGAAAATGCTACTGTCATTTAAACCCGATTTTTTGCAGAAATGTGAATACACTTTAAATCCGCTCATCGACAATATCATTATGAAAATGAGAAAAAAAGACGTTATATTTCGTATTAAAACCCGCATAATTATCAAAGTGTAAAATTACATAACTGTTGTATTGATAATGTTAATTAATTGTTAAAATCATAATTAATAGTTGTATTTATAAATTAAGCTAAATTCAGAACATACTATGTTATTTTAAGTTTAAGTCAATAAATTGTACCATTAATTTTATTAAATTTGGTACCCTAAAATTTAAATGAGAAAATGGATTATAGTATACTAAAAAAAGAGTTAATTGATAATATTGCAATTATCACAATTAGCAGGCCTAAAGCTCTTAACGCCCTAAATACTTTGTTTTTTAATGAAATGGATTCCATGGTAGCAGAATTGTCGAAAGACAAGAATGTTAAAGTAATAATTATTACTGGTGATGGCAAAGCATTTGTTGCTGGGGCAGATATTGCTGAAATGGTAGACAAAAATTCACAGCAAGGTTCTGAATTTTCGCGATTAGGTCAAAATACTTTTCGCAGTTTTGGGGAGTTAGATATTCCGGTGATAGCGGCTATAAATGGATTTGCCCTAGGTGGAGGACTTGAGTTAGCGATGGGATGTGATTTTCGTATCGCAAGTACCAAGGCTAAATTCGGACAGCCTGAAGTTAATTTAGGCCTTATTCCAGGTTATGCAGGAACCCAAAGATTAAGTCGCCTTGTGGGAATGGGTGATGCATTATATTTACTAATGACTGCTGATATGATAAATGCCGACGATGCATTAAGGATAGGCCTGGTACAAAAAGTGTTTGAACCTGAAGAACTCATGGAAGAATGTATGAAAATTGCAAAAAATATAGCATCCAAAGGCCCTTTGGCTATTAAAAAAGTAAAATCAGTTGTCAGGAATGGCCTTGAAATGGGACAAATTATAGCAGAGGAACTAGAAGCTAAAGAGTTTGGAACATTATTCGGCGATAATAGTGAAGGAAAAGAGGGTATGAAAGCCTTTTTGGAAAAGAGAAAACCACAATGGTAAAATTTTGAAAATTTACAATCAATAAAATAATATAAAATGACATACGAAGACAGATTACAAAATGTATCGGTTTTAGGCGCTGCCGGAAAAATGGGTAGCGGTATACTACTGCTTACGGCTGTTGAAATGGCAGATATTAGCCTTAAACCGGAAAATAAAGGAAAATCTTTTGTTCTCAATGCAATTGATGTTTCTCCTGAAGGACTCTCAGGTTTGATGAAATACTTGAGGGCTCAAATAAGAAAAGTTGCAGAAAAGAAAACTGTGTTATTACGTAAACTCTACGCTGATCGTGATGATTTAATTGAAAACTACGACATTATTGATGAGTATATTTTCGATGTAATGAATATTGTAAGACCGGTAACTACTATGGCTGCTGCCTACCAGTCTACTTTAGTATTTGAAGCAGTAAGCGAAAACAGAGATCTTAAAGTTAAATTACTGAGCGACATTGATAATAACAATGAAAAAGGAGCATGGTACTTTACCAATACTTCCTCTGTTCCAATAAATTTAATAGAGAAAGAAGCAAAACTGGAGGGGCGGATATTAGGCTTTCACTTTTATAATCCACCTGCTGTTCAACGCCTTGTGGAACTTATTGTAACTGAAAAAACAATGGATGAGGTTGAAAATTTTGCTAAAGATTATGCTAAAAATCTAAAGAAGATAATAGTTCCATCAAACGATTTTGCAGGTTTTATTGGTAATGGTCATTTTATGCGTGATGCTCTTCATGGCATAAGTGAAGCAAAAGCCCTTGCAGAAGAGAAGAATATTCCTCTATACAAAGCAATTTATATTATTAATAAAATTACTCAGGATTACCTTGTACGTCCAATGGGTATTTTTCAATTAATCGACTATGTTGGAATTGACGTGGTGCAATTTATTCTTAATGTAATGAATCCATTTGTTAGCGATGAAGACTTGCATAGTGATGTGCTTGATAAACTGATGCTTCAAGGTGTTAAAGGTGGACAATTGTCCAGTGGCGCTCAAAAAGATGGATTTATGAAATATAAAAGCGGAAGAATAGTTGCCGTTTGGGATATGCATAAACAAACTTATGTGGAAACTGAAAAGTTTCAGGATGAGTGTAACGAAATGATGGGAGAACTACCTTCATCTGCTGTTGCCTGGAAATCTATTCTAAGAAATAAGAAGAAAGACGATTTACTTGCTGCTTTTTTCAATGATTTGAAGAGTTCATCTGATTTAGGATCTTCAATTGCTGTAAAATACGGTCGCCGTTCAAAAGCGATAGGTGAAAAACTGGTAACTGACAATGTGGCTAACGAAACCGATCATGTTAATACTGTTATGCTAACAGGATTTTTCCATGCTTATGGCCCGGTAAATAACTTTTTTGATTAATCTTTAAAAATTAAAACAATGAGAAAAAAAATATATATGGCAGCCGGTTTTAATACTGTTTCTATGGGTACAGGACGTAAGGAATTCAATCCTAAGAAAGCACGTCCTGGTTTGGAATATTATTTTAAAGAAGCCGGTCAGGGCACTATCAAACAAATAGGGGATGCCGACAAAATTGATGAGATTTCCATTGGTAATTTTATGGCAGCACGTTTTAATAAACAGGCTAACTTACCAGGATTTGCAGCTTATATAGATGATAAACTACAATGGAAACCTTCAATTAGTGTTGAGGGTGCCTGCGGTTCCGGAGGATTGTCATTAATGTATGGAATCAGGTCGGTACTTGCCGAAACCGCTGATGTTGTATTATCTATGGGTATAGAAGTACAAAACACAGTAAAAGCAATTTATGGTGCCGATATTTTGGCTGGTGCCGGATGGTATCAAAAAAGAAAGAATGGTCATGCTTACTTTTTCCCCGGACAGTTTAGTGACAGGGCGGGAGCATACTATGAAAAAGTGGGAATGGACAAAGCCAGAGCAGGAATGAAACAATGGTTTATTAATGCAATGGAAAATGCACGTTTGGACCCTACTGCACAGGAATTCCATAATAAAGTGCCTGACCTGTCTGCACTTTATGATAAGTTCAGACCAAATGGTGCTGCTTTTGTGGATAATTTAACTGTTCTCGATTGCTCGAAAGTATCTGACGGTGCATCATCTATCTTAATATGCTCCGAGGAAGGACTTGAAAAATTAGGAATAGATAAGAAAGATGCTGTAGAAGTAGTTGGTTTTGGGCATGTAGTTAGAAATATTACAAATGATCCGGAGGATCTTACAGAACTTAAAACTATTAAAAAAGCCGCACATAAAGCAATGGAAAATGCAGGAGTAAGCATTAATGATATAGGTACAATAGAAACTCACGACTGTTTTTCAATTGCTGGAATACTGGCAACAGAAGCCCTTGGCCTTGCCCCTGATGGCGGTGGTGCAGATTACGTTGCTGCAGGAAATACAGCAAGAGATGGTGCTATGCCAATGAATACTACTGGCGGACTAATTGGTTGGGGACATCCAACTGGAGGAACAGGTGTACATCAGGCTGTTACTATTTGGCAACAGTTAACCGGGAAAGCCGGTGATGCACAGATAAATATTTCAGATGATCGGCCTTACGGAATGACCATCAATATGGGTGGTGATGATGTAACTGTAGTTTCAATAGTATATAAAAAGCCTTAGGCTTTAATAGATAATAATGTTGAACCCCTTCTCGTTTAAAACCTGAAGGGGTTTTTTTGTTTTTTTTATCTAATCATTACTAATTATACTTACTGCAATACTCCTGCTTTGTCGAGGACCATCGAATTCACAAAAGAAAATATTCTGCCAGGTTGATAAGCCAAGTTTGCCATCTATTATTGGGATAGTCTCTGATGGGCCTATAATTCCTGCTTTTAGATGTGAATCTCCATTACCATCCTGTTTGTCGTGCAGCCATACTCCTTCGGGAATTAATTTTCTTAATAGCTTAACTACATCTGTCTGCACAGATTCATCACAGTTTTCCTGTATCATTATAGCTGCTGTTGCACCCTGGGCATAAATATTTAAAAGCCCATTTCTTATTTTGCTACTACTTAATATTCTTTCAACATCAGTAGTAATATCGAACAGGCCTTCTCTGCAATTTGTTGATATAGTTATAATTTGATGCATATTATTGTTTTTTTGTAAAGATATAAAAACCAATAAAATTTAATATTGACGCATAAAATCCACAAACTTATAAATTAGGTTTCTGAAGTTACAGTTACATATTTTTAAAAATATTTTCCTGATTGCGACCCTTTAGTATTTGTATTGTCATTATATTGCATGAAAGCTTAAAAGTGGCAGTAAAGCAATACGACATACATAAGAATTTAATTGTAGAAAGTGTAAAGGGAAATCGTAAATCCCAATACAAGCTTTATGAACTCTATTCAGGAGCAATGTTTAATATCTGCTACCGAATGATGAATAGCAGGGAAGAGGCAGAAGATTTACTACAAGAAGCTTTTACTGAGGCCTTTTTGAAGATGCATACATTTCGTTTCGAATCCAGTTTTGGAGCCTGGATAAAAAGAATAGTTGTAAACAAATGTATTAATGAAATTAAAAGAAGAAAAGCCGATTTGGAATTTTGTGAAGATATAGGAAAGTTTGGTGAAAAAGAAGATATCGATGATAAAATACCGGGATTAAGTGTTGAGAATATAAAGAATGCAATGAAGGAATTACCCAATGGTAGCAAAGTTATTTTCCAACTTTATTTACTTGAAGGTTATGATCACAAAGAAATATCACAAATACTCGGTGTAAGTGAGTCGAACTCAAAATCTCAATATATGAGAGCGAAAAGAAGAATTAGAGAAATTTTAAAAGATAAAGTATATGAAATCTGATAAGCTTGAGCAATTTGTACTTGATAACCGTGATGGTTTTGATGATTTAAAACCATCCGAAAATCTATGGGCTAAGATAGAGCAGGATTTACCAGCAGTTAAGGAGAAAAAATTATCCATAACAACAGTGTTGATGCGTGTTGCTGCAGTAGTTGTAATATTTATTTCATCATATTTTTTCCATGATTTTATGAATAATAATGGTGAGAATAAACAACAGGCCAATATTCCTCAAAGTGAATCATTTAAAACCCTGGTTGAAGCAAAAATGTATTACTCATCGGAGATACAATTTAAAAAGCAGGAATTATTTCAACTTACTATTAATACCCCTGAAATTCAAAAAAGTATAAACGCTGAACTCGAAGAACTCGACAATTTATTTGTTCAGTTGAAAGAGGATTTGGGTGATCAGGCAAACAATGATGAGGTTATAGAAGCAATGATACAGAATTACAGAATTAAACTTGAAATTCTAAATCAAATGCTTCAACAAATAAAGACTAAAAACAGAAAAAATAATAATCATGAAGAAATTCATCATACATTATAAGGTCATTTGTTTTGTGTTGCTGCTCCTGCAGCTTGATATAAACGCACAAACTTTTGAAAAGAGCAGAAGTGTGAGTAAAACATTCTTTGCTGGTCCTGATACTGAATTACAAGTGACCAACAAATATGGTGATATTCAACTTGTTGAATGGGATAATGATTCCGTAAAGTTTGATATTAGTTTGAAGGTAATGTCAACTAAAGAATCAAAATTGAATAATACTTTCGATTTTATCGATTTTGAATTTAATGCTACTCCTCATTATATAATAGTTAAAACTACTTTTGAGGGCGGCGGATCTTTCTGGTCTGATATTAAGGACTTAGCCAGCACTGTTTTTACCAGTGGTACCAAGTCGCAAATAGATTATAAAATCTATCTGCCAAAAGATATGAAAGTAAATTTGGAGAATAAATTTGGGAATATTTTTATTTCCGACCATAGTGGCGATCTTAATATAAACCTTTCAAATGGAGATTTAAACACTCACAATCTGGATGGAGAAAACACAGTTAATTTAAGTTTTGCCAATGCAAATATTAATAAATATGAAAGTGGTCTTATTGCAATAGGGTATTTTTCAGAAGTTCATATTACAGAATGTAATACTTTAAAAGTTGATAGCAAATCCTCAAAAGTTTATATTAAAAAGTTTGAAACGCTGGATATTCAATCCAATAGAGATCATATGTACCTGGGTGAAGGAAATAATATTGATGGTAAATTGATGTTTACATTTGTTAATATTGAAAAAATAAATAAAAAATTAAGTATAGAAACTAATTATGGAGATTTTGAACTTGACAATTTAGGTAAGATGGAAAATGGAATTTCCATATCTTCAGAAAGTACCGACTTTACTATAACAAAAACCAAATCCCAAAGTTTTAATCTGGATATAACATATAATGAAAATGCTGGTTTATTTTATGACCAAGAGTTAAAGAATAAAGTAAGTAAAGCAGTGGAGAACGATAATAAACTGGTTCAAACAACTGGTTTATTGGGCGATACAAATGCATACCCTATAAACTTTAAAGCAAAGTTATTATCCGGAAGTTTAAAAATTAATAATAAATAAGTAGGATTAATTGTAACTATTAGTGAATTAATCTGTCAATATAAATAGTTAAATAAAATGCTGTAATAAATAAGCGCGCAACCATTAATAGCAAAATTTAAATCACATAATAATAGAGAAAATGAAAATAAAAAATATAGTTATAATAGGATTCATCCTTATGCTGTCCACCACATATTATTCGTGCAGCAAATTGAATTCAGTAAATGGAAATGGCCATGTTCTTACTGAAGAAAGAAGGCTTGTAAACTTTGATCAGGTAAAAAATGAAGGAGAGTTTAATGTATTCATTTCTTACGATACAGTTTATCAGGCGATAGTAGAGGCCGAAACAAATCTGATTCCTTATATCAGGACTATTGTTAACGGAAATACTTTAATTATCGATAGTAGAGAAAATTTGCGTCCTGGAATGTCAATAAATATTTATGTAAAAACCCCAAATGTAAAATATATAGAATTGAGCGGCTCGGGTACAATTTTTTGTGATTCGGTAAGTGGAGATAATGTTGGCTCAGTAATTAGTGGCTCAGGTAGTATAGAAGCCAATTTATACGGCGCTGTATCCGAACTTGATATAAGTTGATCAGGAAATATGTTGCTAAATATAGAATCATTAATGACCTATTGCGATATCAGTGGTTCTGGAGATATTTATGTATCTGGTTCTTCTACTGAAGGCGATTTTAAAATCAGCGGATCAGGTAATATTAATTCATACGATTTATATCAGGAAAAACTGGATGCTAAAATTAGTGGATCAGGAAATATGTACGTTAATGTTTCAGATATTTTAAATGCAAAAATTAGTGGCAGTGGATCTGTTTATTATATTGGAAATCCACTTTTAGATGTTAATATAACAGGTTCTGGTTCAGTAATTAAACATTAAATAATCATGCGTAAAACTACTATAACACTACTGATGATTTTGCTCTCACTAAGCATGTTCGGGCAAATGTATGAACAGCGTCTTGGAATAAGAATGGGCTATACTTCCGGAATTACAGGAAAAATAATAAAAGATAGAAGAGTTGCGCTGGAAGGTATGCTTGGTTTTAGAAAAGGTGGAATGCAAATATATGGACTGATAGAAAGACAGAAACCTCTTATTGTTGATGGTATTCACGATTTTCAAATATATTTTGGGGGTGGAGCACATTTAGGTTATGTAAATGGAATAGACAGATATAGGTCTTATAACAGTCCCAATGGCGTTGTTTATTATGAAGAAAGAGTAGTTGGTCCAGTAATTGGTTTGGATGGCATATTTGGAGTGGAATATACATTGCTAAAAGTCCCCATAACATTTACAGCCAGTTTTAAACCTTTTTTCGAACTTCAATCATTTTACAAATTCAAAGCAAATTTCTACGATTTTGCTTTCGTCATAAAATATACATTCAGAAAACTTAAATAATTAATATTATGAAAATTAAATTTTTAATACCCACATTAACTTTAGTGCTGGCAATCGTAAGTGTTTCTTATGGCCAGGAAAATAAAAATGAATTCAAAACTATTTTTAGTAAAGATAAAAGTCATAAGATTTCTCATGGTGGCTATGGAGCTATCACAATGGGTTATTCTCAAATCGACGGTAAGGATGCTCTTGAAATAGGTGGTCGAGCAGCTTGGGTTGTAAATCATCATCTTGCAATTGGTATAGCAGGGAAAAGTTTTTTCAATAATCTTGAAAAAACTGTTGATGCTGATAATTATTATCTGGCATGTGGTTATGGTGGATTATTCTTAGAGCCCATTATTGCTCCGAAATCTCCTGTTCATGTTACTTTCCCAATAATTTTTGGAGTTGGAGGTTTAGCTGCTAAGCACGGAAATGTTTGGGATAATAATTATTATAATGATAATTATTACGATACAGATGTAATTCTAGTGTTTGAACCAGGTGCCGAAATAGAGTTTAATGTTGTTAAATTCATGAGAATTTCCTTAGGTGGTTCATATCGCTTAACAAATGGAGTTTTACTACAATATAAGTATTACGACAATAACGACTTAATGATAAAAGACGTTCCTACCAATGCTTTGGATGCATTTAATTTTAATTTGAATTTCAAGTTTGGTTGGTTTTAAAAAATAGTGGTAAGTTTACGCAAATAATGGGGCTAGTCAGATTATTCTGGCTGCCCCATTTTTTTTGCTAATGCTCGCCAATTAAAAATTAATTAATTCTTAGAATTTTGTAAATTGTGGTCAAAATTTAAAAAGTATTAATTATGAAGAAATTTGCAGTAGTGCTTTCAGGATGTGGAGTTTACGATGGCGCAGAAATTCATGAGGCAACATTGAGTATGCTGGCAATACAAAGGCAGGGTGGCGAGTATCAGTGTTTTGCTCCAAACATTAATCAACATCATGTGATTAACCATCTCAATGGAGAGGAAATGAACGAAAGCAGGAACATCCTTATTGAATCGGCACGAATAGCTAGAGGGGATATCAAAGATTTGAATGAATTTAACGCAAATGATTTCGACGCTCTTCTATTTCCTGGTGGATTTGGAGTTGCCAAAAACCTCTCAACGGTAGCTTTTGAAGGTTCTCAGGCAACAGTAAATGAGGATATTGTGAAAGTTGTAAAAGATATCCATCAGCAAAAAAAACCCATAGGTGCACTTTGTATTTCTCCTGCTATAATTGCCAAAATTCTTGGAGATGTAAATGTTACTATAGGCAATGAAAAAGCCACTGCAGATGTTATAGAATCATTTGGTGCCACTCACATTGAAACCACTCATGGAGATGTAGTTTTTGATGAAGATAATATCGTTTTCACAACCCCTTGCTATATGCTTGATGCCAACATTACAGATATTGATGATGGGGCAAATAATATAGTGGATGCTATGCTAAAATGGATGGACTAATCATTATGATAAATCGTAAATAAATTATCATGAAGAATAGTATCTGTGAATTGTTTCAAATAAAATACCCAATTGTACAGGGAGGTATGATTTGGTGTAGCGGATGGGAACTGGCATCAGCGGTCAGTAATGCTGGGGGTTTGGGGCTTATTGGCAGTGGTAGTATGTATCCCGAAATTTTTGAAGAACACGTCTTAAAATGCAAAAAAGCAACTGATAAACCTTTCGGTGTTAATGTCCCTTTGCTATATCCACAAACTGATGAAATTGTTGAGATAATAGTAAAACACGGGATAAAAATTGTTTTCACTTCTGCAGGAAATCCTGCAAAATATACTTCTTATCTCAAGGATAAAGGCATAACTGTAGTGCATGTTGTAGCCAATAAAAAGTTTGCATCAAAAGCTCAGGCAGCGGGCGTTGATGCTATTGTTGCTGAGGGTTTTGAAGCCGGAGGACATAATGGTATTGAAGAAACAACTACCATGGTACTGATACCTATGCTAAAACAAGAAATAGATATTCCAATTATTGCTGCAGGAGGGATTGCCTCAGGGAGTTCGATATTTGCCGCTTTGGCATTAGGAGCAGAAGGAGTCCAAATAGGTAGTTTGTTTGCTTCATCAGTGGAATCTTCAGCCCATGAAAATTTTAAAAATAAAATTATTTCTGCTGGCGATGGAAGTACAAAACTTACATTAAAAAGTGTTGTTCCTGTTCGTTTGATTAAGAATGATTTTTTTAATGAAGTAGCACAAGCTGAGAGTAAAGGTGCTTCTAGAGAAGAACTTATTAGCCTGCTTGGCAAGGGTCGTTCAAAACTTTGAATGTATGAAGGCGATACTTCTAAAGGGGAATTGGAAATTGGACAGGTTTCATCAATGATAAAGGATGTACTGCCTGTTAGTGAAATCTTTACTAATCTTATTGAAGAGTATAAACAAACAAAAAATAAAATGCAGATAAACTTGGATTTATTTGGATAAGTATATTGTTATTTATAAACTGATAAAAGGAATATATTTTAAATTTGTAATTCTTATAATTAAACAGAATAGAGATGAATTTTGAAATAACCGAAGAACAATTAATGATACAGCAGGCAGCTCGCGATTACGCTCAAAGAGAGTTAATACAAGATGTGCTTGAAAGGGATGAAAAAGGAATTTTTCCTGAACAACATATAAAAAATCTTAGTGAACTGGGATTTATGGGTATGATGGTGGACCCTGAATATGGAGGTAGCGGAATGGATTCTATTTCCTATGTTCTGGCTATGGAAGAAATTTCAAAAGTTGATGCGGCAACAGCTGTAATACTGTCAATTAATAATTCTTTGGTTTGCTATGGATTAAACAAATTCGCCAGTGAAGAGCAAAAGCAAAAATATTTAGTTCCCGTTGCAAGTGGCGAAAAGATTGGAGCTTTCCTTTTATCGGAACCTGAAGCTGGTAGCGATGCCAGCCACCAACATACCACTGCTGAAGACAAAGGAGATCACTATCTGATAAATGGAACAAAAAACTGGATTTCCAATGCTAGAACTGCTTCAACTTATTTGGTTATTGCACAAACAAATCCAGAGAAAAA
Organism: Marinilabiliales bacterium; assembly: GCA_002869315.1. GTDB lineage: Bacteria > Bacteroidota > Bacteroidia > Bacteroidales > F082 > BM524. The sequence goes on from PKTD01000107.1 coordinate 64,323, forward strand.
GCACAGAGGAATAAATGCCTTTATAGTTGAAAAAGATAGTCCGGGTATTTCTTTGGGCCCACATGAAGATAAAATGGGAATGCGCTCATCCGATACTCATTCGGTAATGTTCAGCGATGTAAAAGTACCTAAGGAAAATCGAATTGGCGAAGATGGCTTCGGTTTTAAATTTGCTATGATGGTTTTGGAGGCTGGCAGAATTGGAATTGCTTCTCAGGCACTGGGAATAGCTCAGGGTGCTATGGAAAGAGCAGTGGCTTATGCCAAAGAGCGTAAAGCCTTCGGTAAACCTTTGGCTGAACACCAGTCGGTGGCATTTAAAATTTCTGATATGGCTGTGAAAATTGAAAATGCCCGTAACTTATGTCTTAAGGCAGCATGGTTAAAAGATAATCATAAACCTATTACAGTTGCCAGTGCAATGGCTAAGCAATATGCTGCTGATATGGCCATGGAAGTTACCACTGAAGCAGTTCAGATTCATGGTGGATATGGCTATGTTAAAGAATATCATGTAGAACGTCTGATGAGGGAAGCTAAACTTACTCAGATTTATGAGGGGACATCAGAAGTCCAAAAAATAGTTATTTCCAGAGATTTGCTAAAGGATTAATATTTTCAAGTTTCTGATTATTATTATAGTTTATATATTATTGATTGTTAATTAAAGGACGTAACTAATGGAGTTTAGGAATTTTAAGAATTCATAAACTTTTATATCTGTTTTTTTACGAAATTTGTTCTTTCACCAAAATTGATTCAAAAAAATAAATAAATAAACATATGAAAATACTTGTATTAATTAGTAATGTGCCCGATACAACTACAAAAATCAGGTTTACGGGTGATAATACTGCTTTTGATGCTGCGGGTGTTCAGTGGATAATCAACCCATGGGATGAACTAGCATTAACCAGAGCTATGGAACTTAAAGAAGCAGGTGGCGTAGATAAGATAACTGTTGCCAATGTTGGCGAGAAGATAACTGAAGCAACTTTAAGAAAAGCCCTTGCTGTTGGTGCTGACGATGCTATCAGAATTGATGCTCCTGCAAAAGATGCATTTTTTGTGGCTAGTCAACTTTCAAAAATTGCCGGTGATTATGATTTAATTCTTGCCGGTATTGAAGCATCCGATTATAATGGAAACGCAGTAGGAGGTATGCTTGCAGAACTATTGGATTATAATTCTGTTTCTGCTGTTTCTGGGATTAATATCGATGGTGATAAATTTGTTGTAAACCGTGAAATAGATGGCGGTTCCCAAGTATTATCGGTAACTGGTCCATTGGTGGCAATTGTACAAAAAGGAATTGCCAAAGAGCCAAGAATTCCTGCCATGCGTGGTATTATGATGGCACGTAAAAAACCTTTAAATGTGGTTCCTGCTGAAGAAGCCCATGAGAAGACATCTTTTGTAAATTTTGAACTTCCTCCACCTAAGGCAGCTTGCAAAATGGTAGATGAAGAAAATGCCAAAGAGTTGATTACTTTACTTCATGAAGAAGCGAAAGTATTATAGTTTCAAATATTTTAAAATTTAAAAAAGATAATCATGTCGATATTAGTATATACAGAAAACTGGGATGGCAAATTCAAGAAACTAAGCTTTGAACTGGTTTCGTATGCTGCTGCCATAGCTAAAGAAATGGGACAGGAATTAACTGCCCTGTCAATTGGTAATGTTGCCGATGACGAATTAAATAAATTAGGAAATTACGGTGCTTCTAAAGTTTTAAAAGTAGAAGATGACAGGTTTAACAGCCTCGATAATAAAGCCTTGTCAAAAGCAGTTGTAGCTGCCGCTGAAAGTGTCGGGGCCAAATTAGTGGTGTTTGCACATAATAATCTTGGAAAAGCATTAGCACCAAGAGTTTCAGTAAAACTAAACGCAGGTTTGGTATCTGGAGTAACTGCTCTGCCTTCTTCCACAACTCCTTTTGTGGTGAAGAAAAAAGTATTTACAGGTAAGGCTTTTGCGAATGTTCAGGTTGATGCTGAGAATGTAGTATTAACATTTGCTCAAAACTCATACGAACTCGTGGAAACCGGTGGAAATGCAACTGTAGAGGCTTTTGACCCTCAGGTTGCTGATGGTGATTTTAGCACTACAGTTAATGAAACCAATAAAATTACTGGAAAGGTACTTCTCAACGATGCTGAAATTGTTGTTTCAGGTGGTAGAGGTATGAAGAGTGGTGATAATTGGGGCGGACTTGAAGAGTTGGCTGACCTTCTAAATGCTGGTATGGCTTGTTCACGCCCGGTATCCGACGAAGGTTGGAGATCACATGATGAGCATGTAGGCCAAACAGGTAAGATAATTGCTCCTAACTTATACTTTGCATTTGGTATTTCAGGTGCCATACAACATTTAGGTGGTGTTAGTTCCTCAAAAGTAATTGTTGCTATCAACAAAGATCCTGAGGCTCCAATTTTTGAAGCTGCCGATTATGGTGTGGTAGGCGATGTATTTAAAGTGATTCCTCAATTAATAGAAGGAGTGAAGGAAATGTAAAAAGTACATTTTCACAAAAAAATTAACGAATAAATAATCCCGTTTGGATTCTCCGAGCGGGATTTTTTTAATTGACAATTGACAATGTATAATTTTTAATTGTTAACTATACGTTCGACAGTCATTTCAATCGAGGAGGAACGACGAGAGTGAAATCTCCTTAAAATACATCATTTACTTCATCACTATAGGAGATTTCTCCTCATGTCTTTCATTTCATTGCAGACAATAATCGATATGACAGTAATATGCTGATAAACAGTCATTACTCACCATTATCCTTCATTAAGTAAGCATAGTGTTTAACAAGCCTCAGGTCGTCATAAGTAATATCATCTCCAACTATTTTAAGGGCATCTCCCAATGGGATATCAATATCTTTTTTAAAAACCTCCATTATGGTTTTTACTTTGGTTTCGTCTACTAGTTCTGTGATTTCAATTCCCTTTCCAATATAGTTAGCAAGATGACCGAGGATGGTAGAATAAACATAGCCTCTCTCATGGGCTATCTTTTCCACATCTTTGTATTCCTTCCATAAATTAAAACTTATTTCATGGGAGGGTATTTTAGGTTCCTTCTTTTTTTCTGGAATTGCCTCAGGTTTTTCAATTTTTAATTCATGATCTTCCGCAAAATCCTTAATTAACTGTAATAATTCATCTCCATAATTGTCAATTTTTTTTCTTCCCAAGCCATGAATCATTTTAAGATCATCTGTGGTTTTGGGAACAAAATTACTTAAGGCTCGCATAGATTTTAAAGGAAGTACCATATAATGACTCAAATTATTCTGTTTTGCTTTCTCGTCGCGCCACCTTTTTATAACTGCATAGAGATCAGGGTTATGGACTTCTTTTCCAGGACTTATTTTTTTGCTTTTCTTCTTCTTACTTAGTTTTTCATCCATGGCGGCTATGGCTCTGCTTTTCAAATATTCTCTTACTATAAAACCATCAACACAGGATTCAAGGCATTTTGTTTTATAGTCTAGTTCTTCCTTAAAACTATTTTCAGCTTTGTTAATTTTTCCGGCAATTTCTTTATTGTCGGTTTCAACTGATATATTCTCAAACTCATTAACTATTGAGTTATTTATATGTTCCAAAAACCATTTTACCCCCTTTTTTATTCTTTGTTGAAAATCAGCATCACTTTCAATATTCTTAACCTTAGCCATTAAATTATTTAACTGACGCTGAAATCTTTCCCCCACATCGTATATGTCTTTATTTAATCTGGTCTGGATTTTATCCAGAGTATCTGTTAAACCAGGATTTAAGGATTTCTCATTTTCATATGTAAGTTTCCTAAACCATTGTAGGTGATTTCTTAGTTTTTTGAAATCGAATAAATCAATCAGCAGTTTATTGGTGTAAGCAATTTTATATTTTTCCAGGCTCTCTTCATCGGGCTGATTTGCATTCGCCGTATCAGTAAAACTATCTATAGTATAATTCGATTTCAATGAATTTTCAGAAAAGGGAGTGCTCAGTACCAAACCTTCCAGTGAACGACATCGGCTTAAAGCCACATAAACCTGTCCGTGGGCAAAGGCCATTTCCGAATCTATAATTGCCTTGTCGAATGTGAGCCCCTGGCTTTTATGTATTGTAATAGCCCAGGCCAGTTTTAAGGGGATTTGCCTGAAAGTACCCTCTATATTTTCTTTAATTTCTTTGGTAGTTTCGTCGATAGTATATTTAATATTATCCCATAATAAACTACTAACTCCTATTTCAAAGTCATCATCCGGACATTTAACTGTTATTTCATCATTGGAAATATGATTAATCACTCCAATTTTACCATTGAAAAACTTCTTGTCGGGTTCCGGATCATTTTTTACAAACATCACCTGCGAACCTTTTTTTAGTTTTAGTATTTCATCTGTGGGGTAATTATATTCTGAAAAGTTACCCGTTACTTCTGCCTTAAATGAAAAAGATTTTTCTTTGATTTCAGAAATTTTCTCATTATTAATTGATTGAGCACGAGCATTATGTGTTGTTAAAATAATATAGTTGTCCTCTTGCGATTTAAAGTCAGGTTTATATCTTTTATTAAGAACTTCAAGAGTATTAAGATCTACTTGTTTATCGCGGATTTTGTTAAGTATATCCAAAAAATCCTCGTCTTTCTGACGGTAAACATGCTTTAGATTTATTGTTACGAAACTGGTTTTTTTCAGTGCCATACTGCTAAAGAAAAATGCAGTATCATAAAATTTCTGGAGTAAACTCCACTCATTATCTTTCACCACCGGAGGTAATTGCTGCATATCGCCAATCATTAGCATTTGAACGCCACCAAAAGGTTCATTACTTCTTCTGAACCGTCTCAATACTTCATCTATTCCATCCAGTAAGTCGGCTCTAACCATGCTAATTTCATCAATAATAAGAAGGTCGAGGCTTTTTATGATATTTCTTTTCTGAGCACTAAACTTCATAATTTTCTGTGCTTCAGACTCTTTATGTCCGGGTATGATTGGTCCAAAAGGTAGTTGAAAGAATGAATGTATAGTTACCCCTCCTGCATTTATTGCTGCCACTCCGGTCGGGGCTACAACTATCATTCTTTTGGGAAGCTTGTTTTTCAGGTTTTGCAGAAATGTGGTTTTACCGGTTCCAGCCTTTCCCGTAAGGAAAATATGCTTATCGGTAAATTGTACAAAATTATTTGCCAGTGTGAGTTCAGGGTTATTAATAGTATCTTTTTCCAAAATAAGAAGTTTTTAGTTTTGGTCAAAGATAATAAATCCTGAGGTGTTTTAGGAATTAAGAATTATAAAGACTTACTCATTGTAGACCACAGTACTTACTACATGTCCTACCATTTTTAAAGTGTTTTTGTCAATTTTATCCATGGTATCACCACTGGTATGCCAATGTTCAAAAAAGGAACCATTCCCGGATTTTTTGTCTACATGAATGATATCAATAGAAGGTATATTTGCATATTTATTTACCCATACATGATCATCAGTGAGAGGGTAACCCTGTCGATTTAAAAAGTAAGCCCCATAACCCAATTCTCCTGCATAACTCCATACCATATCCATCACAAAGCCGGCATACATTTCTGAAAACTGCTCTCTCAGGAATTGTGGATCTTTTGCTCCAACCATATCCAATAAAATTCCATATCTTGCTGTATAACCCATTTTATGTGGATTTTTACTCCAATATTGTGAACCCAGACCCCAGTTTTCATCCTCATATATTTGCTTGTCGGATGGTGGACCCCAATCTTCAAGATCAAACAAAACGATGTCTATTCCAATATCCGGCTTTTGATTTTGGAACATTCTTGCCATTTCCAGTAAAATGCCAACACCACTGGCACCATCATTGGCACCGTCTATGGGCTGATTATGCTTAGTTTCATCTTCATCATGATCGGCAAATGGCCTTGAATCCCAATGTGCCATTAATAAAACTCTGTTGGTGTAGGAAGGATTAAAGGAGGCAATAATATTTTTTCCATTACGGGTTACCTTATCATATGTTCTTGCTTTAAAAGCTTGTACAATAACAGTATCGGAATATTGATTTAACTTTTCAACCAGCCAATTAGCACATTCTTTATGTTCTTGTGTTCCAGGAACACGCGGACCAAAATCAACTTGTTTTTTTACAAAAAAATATGCTGAATCAGCATTGAATTCTGGAATGTTAACCAATTTTCTTTCCTTTTCCTTATTGTTTTTTGTGCTTTTGTTACCACCTCCGCATGATACTAGTATCATTGGGATAATTACAAAAAATGCAAATATTTTTTTCATCAGAATTTGTATTAAACTTTTGAATTTAATTCAGCAATAGGCTGTCAATATTCTTTCTAATACGTTCTGCCTTTTCAGAATCAAGCATATCTTCAGGTAGTTCTTCAGGATTACCATAATAACCTATGGCAATAACTGAAACTACCGTATACTCATCGCTAATATTAAAAATTTCTGCTGCTTTTTTTGCATCAAAACCGGTCATCTGATGTCCGTACAAACCCTGATTAACAGTTTCTAAACTCATAAATGCTACAGCCTGCCCCAAATCATATTCATTGGTAGCATTTGGTTTATTATTGCGACTGAAATTATTTTTAGTAATATTTAGTATCAATACTCCTGCATTGCCCGCCCATTTCTGATTCCACTCAACTAATGTTGAAAGTATTTTATCATAGTTGCTATCACCTTTTTTACCTACAATAAATCTCCATGGTTGTTCATTAAAAGCAGAAGGAGCCCATCTTGCGGCCTCTAAAATGCTATTTAATTTCTCATCTTCTACTTCCTTCGGACTATATGCTCTGTTACTCCACCTTTGCTCTATTAGTTTATTGACAGGGGAATTGTTTTTAGCCTTTTTAATCATACAAACATTTTTTGCAAAATTAATCATAAATGGCAAAAGAGAATTCTTTAAGGCCGTGATAATCAGAAATTATGAAAATTTAACCAATAATCTAAAAAATCATAGTGAAAGCAGCACCTTCGTCTTGCTTGGATCTGACACTTATGCTACCTTTATGCATCTGCATAATCTGTCGAGACAAACTCAACCCTATGCCCGAACCAGTTTGTTTGGAAGTAAAAAATGGCATAAATATTTTATCCATTATATCGGGTTTTATGCCTTTTCAATTATCACTAATTTCTATGGTCACCCTATTATTGAGGTTTACTGAAGCGGTAATGCTTATTTCAGGATTTTCAGAACCTTTAACGGCATCAATGGCATTTAGAAGCAGATTGATAATCACCTGATCTATCAAATCGGGGTCGGCAAGTATTTTTAATTCGGAAGGTAATATTTTAGATTTTACTTTTACATTACACTCTTTTACATTTTTTGACAATAGTTCCAAGGCTCTGTCTATCATTTCTTTAACCTCAAAATATCTAAAGGTTGGTTTTGGAATTCGAGTAAGGTTTCTGTAAATCTCCACGAAATTCAGCAGACCTTTACTTCTCTTTTCGATGGTGTTTATGGCATGAGCTACATCATCCAGACTTTCTATATCTTCTTTTTTGCGTGGCGGATTGTTCTCACGAGTGTCCTGAATTATGTCGGAAACTGTTGCTGCCAATGACGAAATGGGGGTTATAGAATTCATTATTTCATGGGTTAAAACCCTGATGAGTTTTTGCCATGATTCAATTTCTTTTTGTTCCAGTTCCGGGTTTATATCCTGAAAACTAACAAGCAGGAATTCTTCACCTCTCATCTTAAATTGAGTTGCATTAAGTGAAAGTTGTATGAGTTCATCTTCAATATAGAGTTTTACAAGTTCCTTTTCACCGGAACGCATATTTAAGAGTACTTCTGGCAATTCAGGAGAAACCGTCTCAAGATCACTAATGGATCTCAAAGTACTAATTTGGAATAGTTTTTTTACTGCATTATTATAAACATCCACTGAACCATCTCTCTTATAAACTAAAATGCCAATGCTAACATGCTGTATAACAGTTAGTAGGTAGTTAAAATGTTCTTCCTTTTCAGTTTTGTTCTTATTAAATGCATCGATAACCAAATTGAATTCTTTGTTTAGATCTTCAAAACTTTTTCCTAAATCATTATCGGTAAAGCGGGTAGTAAAATCAGTAAATCTTATGGATTCGAATAGTTTTACCAATTTGCGATTTGTTTGTTCAGTATATCTTATGAGGCTTACTAATTGAAGAATAAAAAGGATTGCCAGTATTACAGAACTTACGAAATAAGCATCGTTTTCATACAATACAACCACCAAAACTAGAGTAATGGCGAGTAATATAACCCTGAGGGAAATTTGTATTCTGAAACTTTTAAATACCATATTTTTCAATTCTCCTGTAAAGAGATGCTCTTGTTAATCCCAGTTCTTTTGATGCTCTGCTGATATTTCCACCATGTTTATCAACAACCTTGCGAATGAGCATTTTCTCAACTTCTTCAAGATTCATATTTTCAGGTGAAAAATCATCATAATCACTTCTTTCTTTTTCCATAAAGAAATCATGAGGTTCTAATATATTTGATTCACTTAATATAACTGCTCTTTCCACAGCATGTTGCAACTCTCTGATATTACCGGGCCAATTATGTGATTCCAGGCGTTTTAAAGTACCTGCGCTAATTCGTTTTTTGGGTAGTTTATATTTATTGCAATAAACTTCAATATAATGCTCTGTTAATGCTTGTATATCTTCTGTTCTCTCCCTTAATGGTGGAACAGTAATTTCAACAGTATTAATTCTGTATAATAAATCCTGACGGAATTTATTTTCGCTCACCATTTTTGTAAGTGGCATATTGGTAGCACAAATAAGTCGTACATCAATTGGGATTTCTTTGTTAGAGCCTAAACGAATAACTTTTCTGCTTTGCAATACACTTAATAGTTTTGATTGAAGCGGTTGTGAAAGGTTGCCAATTTCATCTAAAAAAATTGTTCCTTTACTTGCTACCTCAAATCTTCCCGGGCGGTCTTCTTTTGCATCGGTAAAGGCTCCTTTCTTATATCCGAAAAGTTCACTTTCAAATAAACTTTCGGTAATGGCACCTAAATCTACATTTATAAAAACATTCTCACTTCTTTTGGAAGCCCTGTGTATTGCTCTTGCTATTACTTCCTTTCCGGTTCCATTTTCACCTAAAATCAATACATTGGCATCTGTTCTGGCTACCTTCATAGCTACGGCCAGAACTTTCTTCATTGCCGGAGATGTTCCTATGAGGTTGTTGTATTTGTCATCTTCATTGGCTACCAAAACCTTTTGTGCAGATTTTAAATTTTGAATCTCCAATTTTGATTCCCTCATTTTTATGGAGGCTTCTATTGTTGCCAGTAACTTTTTATTTTCCCATGGTTTAAGAATAAAATTTGTTGCACCTTGCTTAATTCCCTGAATGGCCAATTCAATATCTCCATAGCCGGTAATGAATATAACTGTTGCTGCAGGATCGGTTTCCATTATTACATTTAACCAATGGAAACCTTCTTTTCCGCTGGTAGCATCACGTGAAAAATTCATGTCCAGCAGTATAACATCATAATTATCTGCCTTTAGTAAATCCGGAATATTATTGGGATCTTTCTCAGTGTGAATTATTTCAATGTGCTGACGTAAAAACATTTTAGCTGCTAGCAATATGTCAGTATCGTCATCAACTATTAAAAGTCTGGCTTTAATTTTAGTCATCTGGAATATTGTTTTGGTACAAATGAAATACTTTATAAAATTAGTATTTTATGTTCATGCTTGTACAAAAATATGGACGAATTCGAACACAAAAAGTTACATTTTTTATTACAAAACGTGTAAAAGCCTGTATTAAAGGCTATTGCGCATATTGGCATGGACTTAGTTAAACATTGTTAAGAATTATTAAAATAAGGTTAAGTTTGTAGGTCATGATAGTTACAAATGAGTTAACAAAAGTATTTAAGTCGGAAGGTGTTGAAACAGTAGCACTTAAGAAGGTAAGTTTGAGAATTAACCAGGGTGATTTTGTTGCCATAATGGGACCATCTGGTTGCGGTAAAACTACATTATTAAATTTATTGGGACTTATTGATGAACCTACATCCGGGAAATATTTTTTCTTCGGCCAGGATGTTTATACACTTAGCGAACGTCAGAAGACAGAACTTAGAAAACAGAATATTGGTTTTGTATTTCAGAATTTTAACCTGATTGACGACTTAACAGTATGGGAAAATATTGAGTTGCCACTTATATATCTTGGTTGGAAGAAAAATTCCCGTAAGGAGAGAGTAGCAGAAGTTATAAACAGTATGGAACTTGATCACAGAAAGAAACTATTTCCTATGCAACTTTCCGGAGGACAGCAGCAGAGAGTTGCAGTAGCAAGAGCAATAGTTGCAAAACCTCCTTTGCTTCTTGCTGACGAACATACTGGTAATTTGGATTCATTGCATGGAGAAGAGGTAATGAGTATTTTGGGTAAACTAAATAATGAAGGAACCACTATTATAATGGTTACTCATTCCCAATCTGATGCTGCCTATAGCCGTAAAATAATACATCTTTTCGATGGTCAGATTATAAATGAAAATATCATGAAAGGGAATTAAAATTGATTTTTAATTATCTCAAAATAGGGTTTCGAATATTATACAGGCAAAGGGGTTATTCCTTGCTTAATATAATTGGTTTGTCGCTTGGAATAGCAGTATTTGTGTTTATATATTTATATGTACAAAGTGAATTCCGTTACGACAGGCATTGGAAAGATGCGGACAATATTTACCGTATAAGTACACAATACAATATAAATGATCAGCGTGAATTAGTAGCCCTTACTCCCTATATTTTATCAGGCGAATTGCAGGAAAATCTTAAAGGAGTTGAGAACTCCAGCAAAATATTTTTTTCCGACCCCTCCGATGTAAATGATATGTCGACACTTATTTATGAGAATACTGTTTATGAGGTTCCTGACATTACATTGGGTGATTCAAATGTGTTCCGAATATTTAATTTTGATTTTGTAGAGGGTAATGCCAATACTGCATTGGTGAAGCCAAATTCAATTGTAATAAGCACTGATGTTGCTGAAATGATTTTTGGCCGCAAGCCTGCTCTTGGAAGTAAAATTAAAACTCATATAAGGGAGTATACTGTAACAGGGGTATTCGAAAAGAAAGCAAAACCAACGCATTTATTTTTTGATGCCATAGTATCTGTTAATTCATTGGAACAAGAAAATCTGGATGTTTTTGGGAGCGATTGGTTTTGGATGTCTTGCTATACCTATGTGAAACTTAAGCCAGATGTAAATAAAGATGACTTCGAGTTTGAGCTAAATGAATTCACAAATGCTAAAATTCAGAAATTCATACAAGAACGAGAGGTGAGTATAAGCGGACTAACGAAGTTCCACCTTGAGTCAATAAAAGATGTACACTTTAATACATCTCTGCTATATGATAATCCTGAAAATGTTGATAAATTATATCTGCTTGTATTTGGAATAATAGCAGGGTTTATACTGCTAACAGCCTCAATAAATTATGTAAACCTTGCAACTGCAAGGTCGCTCAAAAGGGCAAAAGAAATAGGGGTTTTCAAGGTGTTGGGAGCCATAAAAAGGCAGTTGGCCCTCCAATATATTAGTGAATCATTAATACTTACTAGTCTGGCTTTTGTAATAGCACTCTCACTGGTAGAGTTGCTCATGCCACAGTTTAATTTATTGGTTGAAAAAGACTTGACACTGGTGGGAAGTTTGTTCTCCAGAGATGGAATCACTTTTGGATTATTGCTGATATTTTTAATTTTCACATTATCTATAATCAGTGGGTATTTTCCTGTTTTTGTTTTATCATACCTGCAGCCTGCCAATGTTTTAAAGGGAAATAAATTATTAATAAGCAAACATGGAGAAAAGAGATTTACCACTGCCGGATTGAGAAAACTACTGGTTACAACTCAGTATATAGTTGCCATAAGCATGATAATAAGTACCATAATTATATATCAGCAGATGATGTTTCTGAAGAACTATGATTTGGGTTTCAACAGTGAAAATGTAATGGTAATTAATCTGCCGCGGGATACTGCTTTTGTGGAAAGGGCAGGCGATTTTGTAAAGGATATCACTGATAATGATAATGTATTAATGTCGGCTATAGCCGGAAATATTCCAGGGTATACCGCAGGAAGAATGATGTATTATGTGGGGGACTCAAATAATATCAAAACATTAAATTTCTTTGTTGTTGGACCTAACTTTTTCAAGTTATTGGAAATTCCGCTAATAGATGGTAGTTTTTTCAGCGACAACTATTCCGCTGATAGTTCTTTAAAATATATTGTTAATGAGGCGGCACTTGATACACTTGGAGAGCCTGATTTATTAGGTAAAACTCTTAATGGGACTACAGGAACACAAGGGGAAGTAATAGGGCTTGTGCGCAATTTTCAGTTTTCATCCTTTTACCAGGGTATCGACCCGCTGGTAATTATGTTTTCGGAAAACAGAGCACGTTATCTGTTGCTCAAATTAAAACATGGCTGCCAGCAGGATATAGTGGCTCATATTAGCAAAGTTTGGAATAAACACAACCAATCTCAATACCTACACTATACATATCTTGATGATAAACTGGCAAGTCTTTATAAAGGAGATTATAAAATGCTTTCACTTTTTACTTATTTCTCACTTTTCGTGATTTTCATAAGTAGTCTCGGACTTTATGGTTTGTCTTCTTTCCTCATAGAACAACGCACAAAAGAATTAGGTATACGCAAAGTTCTGGGGGGTTCGGCAAATAGTATTTTATTATTATTGGCCAAAGATTATCTAAAACTGGTTCTCATAGCTGGTATTATTGCTTCACCTATTGTTTATTTTTTAATGGGTAAATGGCTTGACACTTTCGCCATAAGTATGAATATGAGTGTTTGGATATTTGTTTTTAGCGTAATTTTAGTATTACTGATTGCTTTGATAACCGTTTATTTCCGTGCATATAAAGTAATCAGGGAAAAACCATCGCAATCGCTGAATTACGAATAGAATTGACCCTGAAATTATTTTTATTTGTCACTTAAGTATAACTCAACAACCGTATTGCGGTTTTCCACATGTGTTTTTAGTTCACTAACCGCCCGGTCGAAATCTCCATCATTTTTGAGGAAACTATATCCGCTTTCTTCTGCATATGCGTACTCTTTTAAAAGTTGGTAATAATCTTCATAAAGGTTTTGCATTTCTGAAGTTACAAATACCTCATCCACAAATTGCTGTAAATAGTTTTGATAGGTCGACTTGTATTCATCATCATCTATAATGTATCTTATTAAAGGCCAGTTATTTCCAACTTCGTTGAGAGAAATACTCAGGGCCCCACCCATTTTGCCATCGTTAAATGCCTCATTATTGTCCCAGGGAATCCATTGTAGTTTGCTATTGGATGGATTATTATACAGAAAGTAATTATGAGTCATTTTGCCATAAGTATCCCAGTTTTGAATAACAGTGTTTGCTGCCAGCCATTTCAAGAATATATCAACATTAAATACCGAGTTTAAATTGGTTTTCCAGGATTCATAGTCAGTTGTTCTTTCATTGCTGTTTATAATTTCATAGAGGGATTCCACATCAGAATAATCAGCTTCATCCTCATTCGACTTTTTCTCCATTTCACTATCATTATACGTTCCCTGAGCAAAACTTGCTGCATCACCATCAGGCTTGTATAAATTCCCCGAGTCATCCTCAAATTGACTCTCTAAAACACTGTCATCAACCTCTTCAACAAGGGCGTAAACACCATAATATTGTGATCCTTCACCATGATCTATATAAACAACACAAAATGCTGTTTTAGCAGAAACCAGGCCAAATTCCCTAAACATATCAGCCCCAATTTTCTCCCTCATCAAACTCGCATCATCAAAGTTATTATTTAGGTTAAGTTGTTTAAAACCATAAAACCTCTGGTCTTCCAACTCAGGATAGTCGTCTTCAAACTCATCGAAATCCAGTTTTATGGAAAGTTTGTTATTTCCCATCTGATAGGTGGAAAACAAACTTGAATTGCCTTTAAAACGCATCCCCACATTATACCATTCTATATCTTCAAATTTGAAAGTACAATTTTTCCATATGGGTGTAAAATCCCCAAAATTACCACCACCTGGTCCGGGACCACCACCCGATCCAATATTATCTGCCAAATCCTGTTGCATAGCATTCCAGTTATCGCTGCTTATTTCAATATCGAATCGTAGAACTTTATTTTGTTCAAATACTACTGAATAATCCGGATCTACATTATTGCTGTGAGTTGTTTCTGTCCAGTCGGTATATTCTGTTTCATCTATTTCTGTTACCACATCCACTTTTCTGCAGGAATTTGTGAGCACAAAAATTAAAATGATGAATATATATTTATAATGTTTCATGTTTTTAGAGTTTTAATTTATAAGTAATACCAAAAATGTGTTTGTTTTTATACTCTTGTATGAAATAGTCGAGTTTATAGTAAACACTTACGAAATTATGTTTGAATAGTTTATAGTCTATTTGTGCCTTGTATCGCATTTTATAAACTTGATTTTCATCTAGCTGATGATATAGTTCAGCAGACAGAGATGGTGTAAATTTGTTCTTTGGAATATCGTACTCAAGGGATAATTTATATCTCAGAAAGTTTTGCTTTTCCGCATCGTAAATATCGTCGGCATAGTTAGTATAAGACAAACGAAATTCAGGTTTGAAGTCGTTAATTTTATACATATAGTTAGCACTAAAGCCAAAACGCTGTGAAAGTTCAGTATCTTTTTCTTCTCTGGGATTTACTACAAATCTATAGTCTACACCTAGATAAAAATTCTTTATTACTTTATAGGAAACTTTAGTTTCAAGCAAGTATTTTGAAACAGAGAAGTTTTCGTTTAATCGTAATTGTGGACTAACATTAATCTTTAGTTTTTTTAATGGTTTCCATCTCAAATTAAATTCTATCCTGCTTTGATAGTCATTTTCAACTTCCTGGGCAAATGCCTGACTTACAATGCTTAAGATAAAAACTGAAAGAAGTAAACTTATATATTTTGAATTCATTTTCATGATATTATTTTTTAGCATTTCCATTTACATTGAAAAAGAGTGTTATTTCGGCAATGTCTTTCAGGAAGTCTATTTTAACAATTTCGTATCGTTTAATATCAATTCCTGTTCTGTCTTTCAAATCTTGTAATAAATCATCTTCACTTTTAGAATGGATATTTTCTATTTTTTCGTAAATGAGTTTTATGGATTGTTCCTGTTTCAGCATCAGGCGGACTTCCAAAATCCATAATACCAATAGTATGGCTGCGTTTGTGAAAATAAGTTCTGCTACACTTATTTTTTTACTTGATAGTGCGTTAATTACCGAAATTCCAATAATTACAAAGAGGTATGTCATTTCCTTAATGGGAATAGCTGATGTACGATATCTGATAATACCGAAAATTGCAAATAATCCAAAGGCAAAACCCAGTTCCAGTTTAACACTGTTTAAAAGTGTGCTGAGAAGGAATATAATCACTCCTATTGCCAGATAACTGAAATAGAAATCTTTACGACGACTGTTTTTAGCATAAATAAAATGTACGGCAATAAATATCAGGACAGTGTTAAATAGGAACCTTAAAACCAACTGATTGAAATCTTCCACATTAATTAATTTAATATCCATAAAACTGAGTTTTTCTTCCCAGCCGACTAATTTTGGCATAACATCATTAAAAATTGCTGCGCTCTTTCCTATATATACTGTATCTGTCATTTTATGATGTTCTTTTAATAGTTTTTAATGTCTTTTCGATAAACCTGAGTTTAGGTTTAAATGCATTTTTCTTTAAATCATTATCAAGCAAACTTTTACCAATACAATACTTGCTAAAGCCTGAAGATCTAAGGCGGTAATCCCTAAGAGCCTTGTAAAGAGGTGAACTTTTTGCATTTGCATCAGTTTTAATTTCCACAATTGCTATATCAGAAAGACTCATACGGTTTCCGTTATAAAAAAATTCTAAATCTACATCAATAGTGCAGCGTTCTTTATAATTTTTATTGACAAGAGTTAAACGATTAAATCTGTTTTGAAGAGAAAACTTTAAATATTCAGCCTTATAAGGCGATGAATCATTTATAAATGATTGCTCTTCTTTTGAGAAATCCATAGAATCAGTATCTGTTGGAATTCTCTTTTTAATTGTTCGGCCTTTATTGTTTTTGAATTTTATTTCCAAAAAACCCAGGTCTGAAATTTCATACTTTCTTTTGCGGATTTTATATCTGTTGAGTTTCCCATTATGGTGGGCTGTAAACATTGCACTTTTAGAAGTATCAAAATAACTTGTGGCATATGGCATATTTCTTACTCCATTTATCTCAAGAACATAATAATCATCTTTAACTTCCTCCAGAATGGCATTTAAAGTATCGGCCCTGAACCAATATTTTCTATCCATTCTGTTCATTAGTTTTACTTTATTCATCTGCTTAAGCGAGATACTTGTAAATGATTTTATGTTTTGCATATGAAATAATTTTTGAGATTAATATATTGTTTATTAATCTAAACCATAATGCAAATAAAAGGTGTGAAAGTACGGATTAAAAATTAATTCAACGTATGGGATTATTTTGTCAACGAAATGATGAGTTTAGGTGTCATTTTCATTTTGAGGGCTTTGTTTTATTGGGAAACAGTTGAAATACAATTACAATGAATACCACTTGTCGTAATCAGTGAATTTATTTTCTTCAGATTACTTATGAGGAAAATAATGCTTTGGTTAGAAGGTTTTTGAAGATATAGAATAAGTAAAGATGAGTAGAGAATTTATATCCCCAATTGCTCCTTAAGTCCTTTAATGCGAGATTTGCTTACATTGGCACTGCTGCCGTCTTTTAAAATCACAGCATAGGTTTCTTTGCCGTATTTCTCAATTTTGTTGATATGGTTGATATTTATAATATGCGAGCGGTGAACTCGGGTAAAAGTTTCCTGCGGCAGGGCAGTTTCAAAATAGTTCATGGTTTCTTTTTTCAAGTATTTTCCTTTAGGAGTAATAATCTCCACATAATCATCCTGAGCTACCAGCTGGATAATATCGCCTACATCAACTTTGTCAATTTTATTTCCAGTTTTTATAAATAGCCTTTCAATAATCTCAGTGTCTTCCTTTACCTTATTAGTTAAGGATTTTATGTTTTCCGATTGTTTTTTATTATTCTGAAGTCTTTGGAAAACTTTTTCCACTGCCTCTTTAAATCGCTGTCGTGAAAAAGGTTTCATGAGATAATCCACAGCACTAAGTTCGAAGGCCTTTATAGCATACTGATCGAAGGCAGTTGTAAATATAACTTCCGGCAATTCGTCAATGAGTTCAAGCATTTCAAAACCAGAAAGTTTTGGCATTTGAATATCCAGAAAAATCAGGTCAGGTTTATTGTTGTTAATGGCTTTTACACCCTTAAAACCATCCTCACATTCTTCAATAAGTTCCAGATTATCATAATCTTTTAGGTAAGCCTTAACAAGTTCCCTTGCTGGCTGTTCATCTTCAATAATTATAACTCTTAACTTGTCCATATTCAAAAATAATAAATTTTTCAGTTTTATTTAGTTACATCCTGATCAATGGGGAATTTTAGTTTTGCGGTGAAAGTTAATTTCTCAGCAATAGTTTCCAGTAAATCCTGTCGCTGATATATTAATTGCAGTCTCTTTTTTATATTAGAAAGGCCTATTCCCTGTCCGACTTTTTTAACTGCTTCCGGATCATAATCGTTGCTAATTTCAATAAAAACATAATCTTTTTGCATTCCACATTTTAGTTTTACAAGCACTTCTTCGGAACTATTATAAACCCCATGTTTAATGGAATTTTCAATGAGTGGTTGCAAAATCATATTGGGAATTCGCATTTTCGAGCAGTTATCAGAAACATCTGAAACGAAATTCAGTCGCTTACCAAATCTAACTTTTTCAATATCAAGGTAACGGTTTAGGTTATCTATTTCTGCCTCCAGGCTGGTTTTTTCATTTTTATCATGACTGAGTGAATAACGAAGAAAGTCGGATAATTTTATTACCATTTCCTGTGCTTTATCAGGATTTGTTATTGTTAAGGAACTAATGGAATTCAAACTGTTAAACAGGAAGTGTGGGTTTATCTGTGATTTTAATGCCGTTAGTTCTGCCTCTTTTACAAGGTTTTGTAAATCCGATTCTACCTTTAGTTTCTCCTGCAGGTCTTCATAATAAAGCATTACATAATAAAACATTATGAAAAACATATAGAAGAAAATACCACTTATTACACGGAAAGGTAAACTATCGTTTAAAAACTGAAGATATGATTTATCATCGCCATAAAGGCCTCTCAGTAGGAAGTAGTTTATTAAAATCCAAATTACAATAATTACAATAGCAGTTATTACATGGCTGATTATCAGGTCGAAAGTCTTTTGTTTTTCCCTCAGGTTAAAACGAATAACAAACCATAAATTATAACCTATAATTGCAAAAAGGAAGTTAAAAAGGGCAGCATCTGCAAGTGAGATAATGCCCGGTATATCGTAGAAAAAATTAAGAATAATGGTGTGGATTCCGAAAATAACTGTCCACACCATTAAGAAAGAAAGTAAGTACGATCTGTGCTTTGATATAGGATTAAGCATAGAATATATTTTAGTAGTTTTTAACTTCTACTCCGCCAAACATTACAAAACCTTTTAATACAAGTGTTTTGTTTGGATCTGCATCGGAAGGACGTAAACTTCTCTTGTCGGTAAATCCTCCGAAAAGTGAAACCACATCTGATTTTACCTGCCAGTCTTCCGGAACAATTAATTTAGATCCGCCAAACATGGTAAAAACATCAACCACACATCCTTCAGGAGAAATAGAAGCAGTTTTTAAATCAAACTCAGAGCCGCCAAAGATTGCAGTAATTCTACCACCTTTAAAATTTTCTGTCTGAACTCTCTTGGTACCTCCACCTAGTATTGAAATATCATCTAAATAATCCATATCCATTTCAGTAGTTCTACCTGAGCCATCATTTGTTTTGTAAGTCCGTCTATGTGGACCGTAACTTTTTCTTCTGGTAAGGATTATTGCACCTACACCAATTAGAAGTAATGGCCAGAAAACCTGACGAAGGTGTACGTTGTATTCAAATATGCTTGGTAGCCAGAAAAATATACCCAGTCCTATCAGAACATATGCAGTAGTTCTTCTTTCAGGAGATGTCAGCATTATAAGACCAATACCAATTAAAAGTGTTTTCCATGAAAAGATATAGTAACTCATATTGAAGAATACTAAATCGAAAGTATCTAAAAACAGAAGTGCACCTGCTGCAATTAGCAGCCCTCCGGCGATCAGTTTTTTATCCATTGGTTTATTATTATTATTTTCCATTGTCTTCGTGTTAAATTCAAGGGCAAAACTATTTTAATAAGCAACTAAAGTAAATATAAATTCGGTAAAAGGGGGAATAATATCGGTGAAAAGAGATGAATATTAGAAATCTTCACTATTCGTGAAAATAAACTCTTTTAACTCGTCTTGAAATCCTGCTCAAAACCTCATATGGTATTGTTTCTGCTTTTTCAGCAAGATCACAAACTGTATGTTTAGCGTCAAAGACAATTACGTCATCACCTTCATTAGCTTCAATATTGTCAAGGTCCACCATGCACATATCCATGCAGATATCTCCAATAATGCGGGCTGACTTACCATTTATAAATAGTTCACCACCTTTACGGCTAAGGTTTCTAGAAAGCCCGTCGGCATAGCCAATTGACACAACAGCTATTTTCATGTCTTTATCAGCAATAAAACTACGATTATAACTTACAGATTCACCCTTTTTGATATAATTAATTTTGGAAATAACAGATTTTAAGCGGGTTACATTGCTTAGTTTGTTTTTATCTGAATCTGCAGAAGGCACGCCATAAAGACTTATTCCAAGCCTAACCATATCGAAATGTGCCTCAGGAAACCTGCTTATTCCAGCCGAATTTAAAATGTGTTTTAGTACTTTATGATGGCTATTTTCTATAATGGAATTAGCCATACTGTCGAACTTGCTTATCTGCTCTCTGCTGAAATCGTCAAAATCATTTTTATTGCTTGCTGCAAGGTGTGAGAATACAGACTGAACATAAATAAGTCTGTTTTTCATTAATTTTTCTACCAGTTCAGTAATTTCTTCTTCTCTAAAACCCAGGCGGTTCATGCCTGTTTCAAGTTTTATATGAACCTTTACAGGCTTATTGTTTGGCAGGGAATTATCTTTTATTGATTTCTCCAGTAAACGCAATGCTCTGAAACTGAATATTTCTGGTTCCAGATTATACTTTATCATGGTATCGAATGAATGCTCTTCAGGACTCATCACCATAATTGGTGTTTTTATTCCTGCTTTTCTTAGTTCTACACCTTCGTCAGCATAAGCAACGCCCAGATAATCAATATTATGGAATTCCAAAAGATTGGCAATCTCAAATCCTCCGCTTCCATATGAGAATGCTTTTACCATTGCCATAATTTTAGTATCGCCTCGCAGTTTACTGCGGAAATAGTTGAGGTTATCAACCATGGCACCAAAATTTATTTCCAGTACTGTTTCATGTAACTTTTGCTGCAGTTTCCTGCTGATGCGTTCAAACTCAAAAATACGTGCTCCCTTTAATAGTACAATTTGGTTTGCGAAAGAAGAAAAGGAGTAGTTCGTCAGGAACTCATTGGTGCTTTTATAAAAAACAGCGTTTTCGCCAAACTTATCCGACTGTCGTGAGATATTGCTACCAATTCCAATAAACTTATCAATACTCTGGTCGCTAATAAGTTGTGCAACTGCAGTATATAATTCCACATCATTTTTTCTGCTTTGCAGGATGTCGGACAGAATAACAACAGTTTTACGACCACTAATTTCAGGACTGCTTTGCTGTTTGAGGAAATCTATTGCAATACTAAGTGAGTTAAAATCGGAATTATATGAATCGTTAATGATAATGCAGTTATTAGTTCCTTCCTTTTGCTCAAGCCTCATGGCGATAGGAGTTAAAGAAAGCATGCGTTTGGCTATAACAGTGTTATCGTAATTCAACAATAACATTAAGGCCCAGCAGTGGATTGCATTTTCAATGGAGGCATTGTCGGAAAAGGGGATTGTTATTGAGACCTCTTTTTCCTGATATCTGCCATTTATAGTAGTTTGACTGGCTTCTTTTATGATTTCAGTAATCATCAAATCGCTATCATCCTGCTTTCCCCAAATGAAACTGTTTATGTTTTTAAGTATTTCCGATTTTATTATTATCTCATGAACATCTTTCTGGTCGGAATTAAAAATCAGAGTATCCACATGAGTAAAAAGTTTTAATTTTTCTCCTATTTTTTGTTTCTGGTTAATGAAGTTTTCATCGTGTGCCTGGCCAATATTAGTAAATATACCTATGTTTGGTTTTATAATATTTTGGAGATTTTTCATCTCCTCAGGTTCGGATATTCCTGCCTCGAAAACTGCCAGATCATTGGATTTATCCATTTGCCATACCGAAAGTGGAACTCCAATTTGTGAATTATAACTTTTAGGACTTCTCACAATTTTTTTGTCTTTGTAAAGAAGTTGGTAAAGCCATTCTTTAATAACTGTTTTTCCGTTGCTACCTGTAATTCCAACTATTGGAATATCAAACATTTGCCGGTGTGCAGCCGCTAATTGTTGTAGTGCAAGTGTAGTATCTTCAACCAATATAAATACAGCCTCAGATAGTTCGGGTCGAATATATTCCGGCTTAGAAATAACAAAGAAAATAAGTCCTTTTTTATAAAGTTCCTGAATATACTTATGTCCATCATTGCGTTTGGATTGCAGAGCAAAAAAGAGGCATTGGTCGGGGTTGATAAGCCTTCGGCTATCAATAAGAATATCTTTTATTTTCAGAGATTCGTAAGGAACAGATGAAATTATTTTTGCTTTTAATATTTCACCTATTTGACCAACAGTATATTCAGAATGAAACATTATGATACTTTCTTCTCCTCAACTTTTTTATTATTTGGTTTTTTTTCGAATAAGCCAAAAGGAAGAGGGTCTGAATTTTCTTCATCGTAATTACTTCTTGCCAAATAAATATCTTTCGCAAGATAAATAGCTTCTCTCATTGAAGTATAAGATGATTTCCCAGTTCCTACAATATCATAGGCAGTTCCATGAGCAGGAGAGGTGCGCACTATTGGCAATCCGGCAGTGAAGTTAACGCCGCCATTTACTGCAATTGTTTTGAAAGGAGCAAGTCCCTGATCGTGATACATAGCCAAAACGCCATCATATTTTGATAGGTCAACAGAACCAAAAAAGCCATCTGCCGCAAACGGTCCATATGCTAAAATGCCGTTCTTTTTTGCTTTTATTAATGCAGGCAAAATAATCTCTTCATCTTCAGTACCCAATAAACCTTTATCGCCAATATGAGGATTTAAACCCATAACCGCAATTTTAGGGCGTTGAATTCCAAAGTCACGTAATAGTGACTGGTTAAAGACTTCTAGTTTTGAAAGTATTAATTCCTCATTCAAACTATTGGATATTTCTTTAACGGGGATATGTCCGGTAACAGTTCCTACTCTAAGATCATTATGAACCATTAGCATCAGATAATTTTCCACTCCAAATTGGTTGGCAAGGTATTCAGTATGTCCTGGAAATTTGAAATCATCCGACTGAATATTTGCTTTATTTAATGGAGCTGTTACAATTACATCAATTTTGTTTTCCTTAATATCTTTTACAGCCTCTTCCAGAGCCTTAAATGCCATGCTACCGGCTTCCTTAGTTGATTTACCAATTTCAATTTTAAACTCATTATTGGATAAGTTTACAATATTAACCTTTCGCATATGCAGTTTTGATGCATCCTGAGTAATATTATAGTTGAAGTCTTTTTGTTTTAATACATTTCTGTAATAAGCTAAAACCTTTGAAAGTCCGTAAATTACAGGTGTAAATAATTCAACTAACCTGTTGTCTCTAAGTGAGTTGATTATCACTTCATAACTTACTCCATTGAAATCACCATGTGTAATTCCAACTTTGATATTATTGTTATCCTCTTTCTTATTCATTTCCCAAATTTATAATGTGCAAATGTAAGGATTTTGATATTATAAGGATTTTAATATCACTAAAATAAGTTGTTATTTGTAAAGTGAATTATAGAATACTAAACGACGCCAAAAATTTGTTAATCTATTATCATAAAGTCGTTAAGCCATTTTTTTAGTCTTTCTTGCAATTCTGTCGGGGAAACAGGTTTTGAGATGAAACCCAACATACCTGCATTAAGGCATTGTTGTTTAGATTCACCCAAAACATTGGCCGTCATTGCAAGTATAATGGGTGGTTTTTTATTTTCTTGTTTATAATATTTCAGAATTTTTTCTGTTGCTTCCAAACCATCCATTTCCGGCATCTGAACATCCATTAACACCAGATGATAATCTTTCTTCTGGCTTGCTTCAAAAGCAAGTAAACCATTGGCTGCTATATCTGGATGTATGCCAAATTTATTTAAAAGACTAGTGGTAACTTTCTGATTAATAAGGTTGTCTTCTGCTACTAATAAATTTACTCCATCAAATCGAGTCAGTATCTTTTGTGTTTTTTTGAGGACCTTTACTTGTACTTTTTTACTTCCAACAACATCTTCCAGTGCCTTCCAGAGGCTAATCTCACGAGCCGGTTTAAGAATGTAATTATTAAATAACTTTTTCTCTTCCTCAGTAAATTCCACTTTTATGGATGAAAGTATTATTATTGGTAAATCTTTTCCGTTGTCCAACTCCTTTATTTTAGAAGCCACCTCAATTCCGTTAATGTCAGGCATTTGCATATCAATAATTGCAAAGTCGTATTTTTTCTGTCGAATAAAGGCAAGTATTTCATTACAATCACTACCCATAGAAACCTCAATTCCCCAATTTTCAAGTTGTGAGGATAGTATTTTTAAATTAGTGTGATTATCATCCAGAATAATGGCGTGTTTACCTTTAAATGTAGTTTGGTTAGTTGTAAAAATATTTTCTCCCTCTTCAGTATCCTGTTCAACAAATATTGTGAATGAAAAAGTAGAGCCTTTATTTATTTCCGACTCAACCCAAATTTCTCCACTCATAAGGTTAACCAGTTTCTTGGAAATTGCAAGTCCTAATCCGGTACCTTCAAACCTTCTGGCTATTGATGAATCAACCTGAGAAAAAGACTGAAATAGTCGGTTCATCTTCTCCTTGGGAATACCTATTCCTGTATCGATTATTTTAAACAGTAATTCGTAAAACTTACCATCTTTCTTTCTAACTGAAACATCCAGTACTACCTCTCCTTTTATGGTGAATTTAATAGCATTATTAATAAGGTTAACAAGAATTTGTTTAAGCCTTTGCTCATCTTTTAATATAAATCGGGGTACGTCGGGATCTTTTCTAAAGAGTATTTCAAGTCCTTTTTTGGATGCATTTGTACTCAGCATCGACATTACTTCTTCTATACTATTAAAAAGGTCGAAGGAATGTTTTTCCAATTCCATTTTACCTTGTTCAATTTTGGAAAAATCCAGTATATCGTTAATAACGGTAAGTAAGTTTTCTCCACTAATTCTGATTGTATCAACAAATTCTTGTTGTTCTCTGGTAAGATTAGTTTGTTGAAGCAGCCCAGTCATCCCTATAACACCATTCATTGGTGTTCTTATTTCATGACTCATGGTTGCCATAAAATCTGCTTTTGCTCTTGCTCCCATCTCTGCTTTATCAGTTGCTGTTCTGAAGTACATGGCGAAGCGATAAGAAAGGATTAATGACTGGAAGAAGAAAAATAAAATATAGCCAATAAAATATACGAAAGGTAAATGTGGCAGATATCCTAAATAGTTAAATACCTGCAAAGTAATAACTATGAAGAGAAACAGGAAACTTATTATTGCAAAGTGGGAGCCTCCGAGTTTATGCCTGTTTGCATTAACAATAATGTAAGTTCCATATATTACATATATTACCAGTACTACCAGAAAAGGATCGATGCTAAGAGTGAAGATGCGAGATGGCAATAAAAGTGTAGAAAGAACTAGAATTAAAGAAGTAATTTTTAAAAAGTTAGCCATTATTTTTGAGGTTTCCTGAGGGTAAAGGATTTCTAAAAACCTCATAAAAAGGAATACACTTAGGAATAGTGTCAGATACTCAAGTCGTGTTGTAATTTCCAAATTAATTGGAGGTAAAATACTATGTAGAAAATACATATCAGTTCCAATAATTCTGTAACTATATACAATACAGAATAATGAAAAATAAAGGACTGCTTTATTTTGTCTTCCAAACATAAATAAACCCAGGAAGAATAAACCACCCATAATAAGAGCGCCTGTTAATAATAATGTTGTGCTGAGTTCTTTTTCACGGTGCTTATATAATTTCTGCGAATCCCCAATTTCAATTGATAAGGAAGTTACTCCTTTACTGTGAGAATAGTTAGATACCTGCAAAACTAGTTCAATAGTATCGTTTTTTGAATTTATTGATTTAGTTATTGGTAACCAATATGGCTCCGACTCATCCTTTGAGGTTCCTACCTTTCCGTTTTCTGTGAAAACGGAGCCATTTAACCAAAGTTTGTATTCATCGTAAAAAGAAGGTACTTTAAGTGCTAGTAATATATCATCCGGGCAATTTATTAAGGTAAGTCGGTATGTAGCATAACCAGTAGATTTAATTTCCAAACTATCGAAAGTCATACTATTCCATAATTGAGGGAATTGTGGGTAAAGTGGTTTTAAGGAAGTCGGGAAATCCGATGGGCTTAGCAAGGTATTCCAGTAAAATTCCCATTCCCCATTAAGAATTACACTTCCATCGTTTATAAAATTCCAATTAGCGAGATTAATTACACCTTTTTTGGCAATAGGCATTGACCTGTTTGTAGTTTCCTTTGAATCAGCATTGATACTGATTAAAAATATTAGTACAAACACTAAATATCTTATATATTGCTTGTTTATCATTACATATTAAATGAAGAAACTAATATACGTTTTTTTTGAATATATTAGAATTAGTAAATTTCAAAACCTAAACTACTAAGAAAGTATAATAAATGGATTTTTCCCTAACTAACTGACTTACATTTATTGTCGTCATAAATAATTGAATTAGAATACGCAAAAAAAGGGACCACCCTCAAGGCAGTCCCTTTTTAAAATACTATTATTATTTTATTATATGCGCGATAAACTAGTTTCCTGATGGAACCGTATAAATAAGATTACTGGTTCTATATCCACTAAAATCTTTATACCAATCAGAATAATTGTCTCCGCCACTTTCAGCCCACTCACCGAAATGTAGGTAAGCGCCTGTAATATCTTGAAACTCTATTACCCAATCAAAGTCATCTGCGATATTAATTGCCCATGGTAAATTATTTTCAGTTACGAAGTATTTTCCAATACTAGGTTGTGAAGCATCTTCTTGTGTTCCAAAGTATGAATCATCCATTAAATCTGAAGGTTCATAATATGGCAAGTGTACTTCTAGACCTCTTATTCCAGGACTTCCGTTTATTACAGCATTAACAACAATAAACGGGTTAAATGAACCAATATCCAGTTGATTATAAGTGATGGCGCCATCAACAAAACTTATGTTAAGAGTCATTGTTACAGGTTGGATAAAGTCATATTCTTCCTGAGTGTTAACTCCAATACCACCAGTGGTTTGTGGCATTACACGGCGTACATCATCAAAAACAACTATAGTTGCCTTACTTTGGCCTGACTCAACGCCATTACTTGCAATATTAAATACTGAAGAACTTGCAATATCATAACCTGTTACAGATGCAATATCTGAAGGTTCAACATTTGGTAATGTAAAGGCAAATCCATTGTGCAATGTGGCACCATAAGCCTTAATTACAAATGTAACCTCAATATTTTCTACATTTTCCTGATTATCTTTTGTTATATCGAAACTATAATCAATAACTAAATCATTAAAGTCATAATCACCTTTGCCAGGCCATAGGTCTTCATATGCCAATGTACCATCAAATTGTTCAGTAGGTGGAGTTATTGGTGGCTCAGGGTCTCCACAACCAGTTATTGTTTCCTGTAAATCATCTCCTACAGGGTTTTCTACAGTTATAACGAAATTATCAGTTACCAGACCTGAATAAGTTAACTCAAGGTTTTGATTTACATCAAGTTCATATTCTCCAGAGGCTATTTCAACATTATTTTTGGTTACTGTATAATCATACTCATCATCCATGTCTCCATCACCTGTATTACTTATAGTAAATACAACCTCATTGCTTAAACATGTTGCAGAAACTTCAATGTATGGATCGTCTTCTTCTGGATCTGCAGGGCATGTAAGAACATTTCCATTATTTCCTTCATGGAAGCTATCGATAATACTCTCTGCTGCTGAGGCCCATTCTGAAGCGGTTAATCCTTGCATATCAACACCACCAAGGGCTGCTTCAGCCTGAGTAAGGAAATCATTAACAGTAGTATTAGCAAAAGGTCCTCCTATAAATACAAGTTCTCCAAGCGGAACTCCTGCCGTATTCGATCCAAGATAACCGGCTGCATTGAAATCACGATTTAAACGTGCTGCAACTATCTGGTCTGCCATATTATTGGCAAGTTTATTCTTTCCTTTTCCGTCTGGGTTTACATAACTTTGTGTAAGTACAGCAGGATCACCACCATCTGGTAAGAAATCCTGTACATCGCCTGTTGCATTAAAAGTTAGCGTATATCCTGTTCCTACAACAAAATCACCGGGGTAAACATCATCAAAATGCTCATCTCTTAGAGCACCTACATTATTTCCGCTGGCCTTTTGTCCCCATCCTCCTTTAGAATAAGTTATATAACCTGATACATCACAATCGTCATCATCAACGGATTTCATGGTGTTATTAAAATTATAACTCACAGAGGAACCGCCTATGTATGCAATATTAGGGCCAACTGCACCATTATAGATGAATCTTAAATCGATGATATAAGCAGGAATGGTAATTTTTGTTCTAACAGTTCTGGAACCATCATCAGGATAACCTCTGAAATATTTTACCGAACCATCACGATTAGTAATAAGTAAAGGTTGGATTTCTCCTTTTGTAGGCAGAACAACCTCTACATCAAGAGTTTGAGTTGTTTTCCAGTCAAAATCTGGAGGCACTATGAGGTCGTTCATAGTTTTTACAGTATCCGGATCTGGATTATTGTTCTTATTACAAGAACTAAATCCGACTGCTGCAATAATCAGTAAAAAAAGTAATCGTTTCATAATAGTATTTTTAATATTTATAAATCTTTAAAATTCAAATTTAGTGAAGCATGTGTTGTCATGCCAAATACATTAAGCAAGGTATCAAATGATATGCCTAATAGTTAAAAATCAATAAATCAAGCAGTTATAATTTTTACCATTTTAATTAAATTCCAAAAATGGGAATCGGTTATTAAAATTGGAAATAATTATCATCAATTAATTTTATCTTCATAAGTAATTGATTATAAAATTAATGCGATAAAGGTAATAAATTAATTATTACCATATATGGCTATTTGACTAAATCCGTTTGAGTTATTATAGGCCCGATACATTCCTGGTGTATTAAAAATAGTTACAAAATTAGCTGCCTTGTCAACAGCAATAATGCCACCTTCTGCATTTTGATCTTTTAACTTTTTCATAATTACGTAATTAGCAGCTTCCTTTAAGGATACACCTGAGTATTTCATTAGGGCATTTATGTCGTATGCTACCGCATTTCTGATAAAGTACTCACCATGACCTGTTGCTGATACGGCACATCCTTTATTATCTGCATAGGTTCCTGCTCCTATTATAGGAGAATCACCTACACGACCCTTCATTTTATTTGTCATACCTCCGGTAGAAGTTGCTGCGGCAAGATTTCCATTTTTGTCTAAGGCCACAGCTCCTACGGTTCCAAATTTATCTTTATTTGCTTTTTTATAACTATTCCATCTTCTTTCTGTAAAGAAGTAAGAACTATCCACAATTTCCAACTTCATATTTTTGGCAAAATCATCAGCACCCGATCCACAAATTAAAACATGTGGTGAGTTTTCCATAACACTTCTTGCAGCCATTATGGGATTTTTTACGGTTTTTACCCCTGCTACTGCACCAGCATTTAAATTAGAACCATCCATTATTGATGCGTCCATTTCATTTTTCCCATCAGCTGTAAATACCGACCCTTTTCATGCATTAAAAAGGGGAGAATTCTCCAAACATATTATTGCCTCAGTAACTGCATCTATACTACTTCCACCTTCTTCCAGGATTTTTGATCCAATTTCAAGGGCTTCGGATAATTTTTCTTTATAGGCAGTTTCCATTTCTGCATTCATATTAGCTTTTAAAATTGTACCTGCTCCACCATGAATAACTATAACCCACTGAGGTTTTTTTTCTTTAATATCAATATTATTACAAGAAAAAAATGAAAAAACTAATAGGAAAAATACTATGGCTGAATTTCTCATCTTATTATTAATGTTTTTGTTCAGGTAAAGATAAGTATTTTGTTATCAATACTTAATAATAATCTGGACATTTCATCGATCTTGAATTATAGCAAAATGGAGTTTTTTTTAGATCTGCTGTTAGTAAATTGATTTTGTGAAAATATAACAAACAGATTTGTATTATGATTTAATTCATCATTATTATCACTTTGTGAAAAAATAGCAAATGACTTTTGATTTATAAAGGTCATGAAAACAGATAATTATGAGCCTTAGTAATTAATATTATTTAGACTCTCTCTATATTACATAATCTGCATTATGTCATAACATATTGCTTGTTATAAAAAAACATTAAGAATAATTTAACAAACACTAATCTTAAAAGAAAAAATTATGCCTCCACAATTAAAAAGATTGTTGCCAGCATTTATCATTTTCATTTTACTTTTTTTGATTTTAAAGCACTTTTTAACACCTGAAACATTTGGTGAAAAAGGTCATTATCGATATAGTTCGATAGCTGAAGTACAGCAAACTCAAATGAAGTATGCAGGAAAGGATAAATGTAATGAATGCCATGATGACATTGTTGAAAACCTTGATATGGATGTACATGCCGGACTATCATGTGAAACATGTCATGGACCCGGACTTATGCATGCTGAGAATGATGGCGAATATGAGATTATCATTCCCAGTGAAAGAGAAATGTGCGCTCTCTGTCATTCAATGAATGTTTCCAGGAGCACCCGGGAAATTGTACAGGTAAATATTTTAGAACATAATTCAGGCAAGAAATGTATTGATTGCCATAATCCACATATGCCATGGGAACTAAAAGAGTAAAAAATTCGAGACGCGACTTTTTAAAGAAAACGGCTATAGTTGGAGGTGGTGCAATTGCTGCCTCTATTCTAAATCCTTTTGATGCAGTATTGATTGCCTCGGAAGATCCGGGTGATAAGTCTAAAGTATGGTGGGCTTACGTTATTGATATAGATAA
Organism: Marinilabiliales bacterium; assembly: GCA_002869315.1. Classification (GTDB taxonomy): domain Bacteria; phylum Bacteroidota; class Bacteroidia; order Bacteroidales; family F082; genus BM524. Next base: position 94,959 of record PKTD01000107.1, read on the forward strand.
ATGTATAGGCTGTGGCAGATGTGCCAATGCTTGTAAAAATGAAAATGATGTTCCTAAAGAGCCTTTCTTTTTCAGAACATGGGTAGAACAATATACCATTAATAATAATCATGAGGTTCATGTAGAATCACCAAACGGTGGAATCGATGGCTTTGATCAAAGCCTTGATAAATCTGATGTATTCAAATCGTTTTTTGTGCCAAAAATGTGCAATCATTGTCATAAATCACCTTGTGTTCAGGTTTGTCCTGTAGGTGCTACTTACGATACTCCTGACGGAGTTGTTTTAGTAGATGATGATTATTGCATTGGTTGCCGTTATTGTGTGCAGGCTTGCCCTTATGGTTGCCGGTATATACATCCTGAGAAGAAAGTTGCTGATAAGTGTACATTATGCTATCATAGAATTAGCAAGGGAAAAACCACAGCCTGTATAGAAGTATGCCCTACAGGAGCCCGAATGATAGGTGATTTGAATGATGATAAAGGCCCATTGGTGAAGTTTTTAAAGAAACATAACTGTTTGGTTTTAAAGCCTCATTTAAATACAGGAAGCAAATTATTCTATAACTCTTTAAATGCGGAGGTAAGGTAATATGGAAGAATTTAATCATCTTTATGAAATGTTGTCGCAGGTCCAGGGATATGTTTATCCTAATGAAGTAGATCTGCAGTGGGGATTGTTAATAGTACAATACCCTTATTTAACAGGACTTGTTGCTGGAGCTTTTATCACTGCTTCACTGGAAAGAGTCTTTAATGTTAAAGCTTTAAAAGTAACCTATGAACTATCATTATTAACTGCATTAGCCTTTTTACTGGTAGCCACTATGCCTTTGATAAGTCACTTGGGGCATCCTGAGAGATTTTATGAAATAATGATTACACCACACCTGACCTCTGCAATGGCAATTTTTGGATTTGTGTATTTGTGGTATTTAATGGTTGTTCTATTACTTGAAATTTGGTTCGATTACAGACGAGATATGGTTTTATGGGCTCGTGAAGCAAAAGGACTAAAAAAATGGCTTTATAAAATACTCACTCTTGGCGTTAACGATATTTCGCCAAAAACGGTAATGTGGGACAATAAAATTGGCTATTTCATTACAGTTGTTGGTATACCTTCAGCATTCTTATTACATGGTTATGTGGGATTTATTTTTGGTTCTGTAAAAGCAAATCCTTGGTGGTCAAGTGTTTTAATGCCGGTTATATTTTTATTCTCTGCGATGGTTTCAGGTATCGCCCTAATAATGCTCGTTTATATGGTTGTTTCATATGTAAGAAAAAAGAAGCCTGATATGCTGGCTCTTGATACCATAGCTAAATTTTTGTTTTATGTAATTATACTCGACTTTACCCTGGAAGGTTTGGATCAAATACACAGAATTTATGAGGCTGAAGAGTCCTTTGAAATAATTTCTATGCTTGTATCAGGGAAGTTATATATAACACTTATAGTTGTTCAGGTTTTCCTTGGAACTATTATTCCACTAGTAATACTTGGGATTTTTCAGTTTTATAAACCCAAGGATAGTATACGTAGAGTTTTATACCTAATTGTAAGTCTTTTGATTTTAGTTGGCATTTTCTTTATGAGATGGAATGTGGTAATCGGTGGACAATTATTTTCTAAGAGTTTTTATGGTTTTACTGGCTATAAGACTTTAATAGTTGGTTCAGAAGGACTTCTAATGGCAACTGTATGGGTTATTGTTCCGTTTAGCATATTAGCGTTTTTACTATGGTTATTACCACCATGGAAGAAACTTAGTTCAAAAGAACTTACGGAAGCTGAGTCATGATATTTTAATAATTAATTCTAATAAAATGAGCAGTTCAGAAAAGGTTATTGATAGTAATGAAATTTTAAAAAGTTTAAAAAGCCTTGAAAGCAGAGTTTCAGAACTTGAAACTATTATTAATGCTAAATCAAATGTTGCTTATAATTATGAGGATGAAGAAGTTCCTGAACTTACGAATCCCATAAATAAAATTAATATGGGCAATGTATTCGAATCAAAAGTTGGAGAAATTGGCTTAGCTTGGATTGGGAATATAGTATTGTTATTTGGTATTATTTTCTTAGTTCAGTTCATCAGGGATGTTAGTACTCCTCTTATTTCTATCGTATTTGAATATTCTGCAGTAGCAGGTGTTTTTATATTATCCAGGATTTTAAAAAAGGCCTATTCCTATATGTCCTCAATATTTAATTTTAATGGTCATCTGCTTTTGGCATTTTTTACTTTAAGACTGCATTTTTTCAATGATGAAGTTTTAGTTAATAATACTGCTATTAGTATATTATTATTATTGTTAGTGATTGGATATCAGGTGTATGTCGCAATTAAAAACAGATCCAGGTCTGTAAGTACTGTAGCACTTTTCTTTTTGGGTATTTCGGCAATTGCAATAAATCAGGTACATATTATGCTGCCATTTAGTTTAGTAATAGCCGTATTAAGCATATATTTATCGTTGCGGACATCCTGGATTAAACTATTATTTTTGGGTATTTTCATGGCATATTTTGTAAACATAATTTGGTTTTTAAACAACCCTTTTGTTAATGAGAAACTTGAAATAATTAAATCACACGAATTTGGATATATATACTTCTTCATTATTGCGTTAGTGTTTTCTTCAATAGCTTTAATAAAGAAAACAGAGTTGTTTAGTAAGCCTATTGTAATTAGTGCTGTAATTTTAAATGGAGTTTCTTTTTCCATATTACTTTTCGCATTGATAAATACCTTTTTCTCAAATGATTATGTAATTCTTTTAGGTATAGTTTCTCTAATCAGCCTGACTTATGGGATTATAGTGCAATTAAAGACTGAGTACAGAACCACATCTGCCTTATATGCATTATATGGTTTCGTTTGTATGAGTATAGCATTTTTTGGCATTTATGGTTATCCACGTACTTACTTTTTACTTGCTATACAAAGTTTACTGGTAGTTTCATTTGCAATATGGTTCAGAAGCAAATTTATTGTTATGATGAATTCTATTCTGTTTATATTACTTCTGATATTTTACCAATCTACATCCCCTCAGTTAAATGGGGTTAATATTTCCTTTACACTTGTGGCCTTGGTTTCGGCCAGAATACTTAATTGGCAGAAAGAAAGACTTACAATAAAGACTGATTTTCTCCGAAATATCTACCTTATATCTGCATTTTTAATGATGATGATTACAATTTATCAT
>PKTD01000136.1 GCA_002869315.1 Marinilabiliales bacterium
AAGTTCTGATATGTTTTTATCAAATATTCCGGCAAGTTTTACCATCCAGGGTTTAAGAACAGAATATTTTGGTTTAACACCGATTTCTTTTGCAGCAATTTCAATAAACTCTTTACCGTTAATGGGCGGATTATAACTTGGAAGATGCCAGATCTGATTGAAACTTTTATCATCATTTGCCATCAGCATCATAGCCTTGGCACAATCAATAGTGTATGTAAAAGTATGAACAGTTTTATCATCGGCCATCCATTGTGCCGATTTTCCTTTCATAAGTTTACTTAGAGCCAGAATATATGGTACACTTGTTTTTGTAGCATGAGGACCGTATAAATCTGCTGCTCTAGCTATTGAAACATCCAAATCACTTTTTTCGAATTCATCAATCAGCATTTGGGCAATTTGCGCCCTTACTTTACCCTTTTTACTGCAAGGATTTACAGGGGTTTCCTCGGTCATTTTTCCATCAACTTTTCCATACATATAAACATTGTCGAAGAAAATAAGTTTTGCTCCTGCACTTTTGCATGCTTTGATAGTGTTTTCCATAATTTTGGGCCATAACTCAGCCCATACTTTGTGTTTATATTCAAGGCCCACAAGTAAATAAACTATATCAGAACCTTCAACACTTTTTAATGTTTGTTTATAAGATGTAAGATCGGCTTTAACCGAATTAGTGCCTTTTATTGAAAACCCACTACGGGAAACCAAACGTATATCCTCATTAGTTTGTAAAAGTTCGTAGGTAAGAGCATTGCCAATTGAGCCCCCTGCTCCTAAAATTGTATGTTGCATTATCTTAAAGTTTTAAATAGAATTCAAAATTACATAAAAACATAATGGCTAATGTTAATTTTAGGTAAAGGGAGGAAGGGATTGTTGGGTTGTCTTGGATATCGTGGTTGTCTTTGTTGTAGTAGTTATCGTGGTTGTCATTGTTGTCATTGTTGTCGTTGTTGTCATGGTTATCGTTGTTATCATTCCTTGACCTCCATAATTTAAACGCAAGAGGGGTTCTCAATTTATGGTTGATTTAGAAAAAAATTACACTAGTTAATTTATAGGAACACAGATGACACTGATTTAAGCGGATAAACACTGATTTATTTTGGTGATAGAATTATTAATCTGTGAAAATCTGTCCCGTGGCCACGGGATCTGCGGTAAAATTTAAAAACGTTTTAAACCTTCTAGGTGTGATTTTAGAACCAGATCGAACTCGTAACCCTGCCTAGCCGGCAGGTAGTATCACGAAACTCGCAACAATTCAAAATTTCAGCACACAATCTAACCTGCTTCCATGCCTTGCCGGCAGGCAAGCTGTAACTTGCAACAATAAAATCCGCTACCTCTTAATCCACTTACCACTCTTAACAACCTGATTATCTGAATATATCCTATAGAAATAAATTCCAGAGTTTAGTTTATATGGAAAAAGAACAGAAGGAGTGACAGTTATCTTTTCATGCATAAGCACTCTGCCTTGCCCATCAACAATATCTATCCATGAACAATTTATCTCCGGTGGGATATCAATATAAATTTTATCAGTTCCCGGATTTGTATATAGTTTTATTTTGCTATAAACCTGAGAATCATTAATTTTTACATATACACTTTGGTTTTCATAGGCACCCATATCAATTCTGCCACCAAAAACTCTTTGATTTCCGGCAATATCAAATTCGGGTAAATTTAAACCTGTGGTATCAGGCGTTCCCGTATTTATGCAGGGTGAGGTTTCCAAGAGTGTCCAGTCGGCGGAGAGGCCGTCGTATTCTATTCCGGCTCCTTCAGGAGGGTTTGTAAATTGGGGATTTGATGATATATTTCCCTCTCCCGTAAAACCATATTGAACGCAAGAATATTCAACAGTAATTTCATCTTCAAAATCGTATATTTGCTCCGGGTCACCCCATACTCCAGCTTCGTTACCCCATATAATATTATTTCGAAAAATTAAATCTGCAGAAAAAAAACCAACTCCTGAATAAAAACTATAATATACTGAATTATTACTGACTAAATTATTTATAAAATGTGTATGACTACCACCATGGCCATTGAAATACCCCACATCCTGGTTATTTACAATAATATTATTATAAATTTCAGCATAAATATTATTATCATAAATACAACCACTAACACCTATACTACCATTAATTTTATTGTTGGAAATTATTGGATTACCATAGTTGCAAAAACTACTGTAAATTGCTGAACCAGTACCTACATACCAAATATAACCTCCTATAGTATCAATATTTAATGCAGTATTGTAATTGAAAATATTGGAATTAATGATAGCCATACTATTCTGGATATAAATTCCTCCTCCATTGTAATATGTAAAGTTATTACGGAAAATACAACTATCAACACAAGTATTGTCAGAACCTAATATGTATATACCTCCTCCTTTAAAGGACGCATAATTATTTTTAATTGTGCAATTGCCTATCTTAATATTGTCATAATTATCAATTATAATCGCACCCCCTTTATTAGCAGTTTCATCATTTAATTCAAAGTTCTTTGTTGAATTTGATTTCCCGTTTGAGAAACTACAATATTGTAAGTAAGAAGTATCGGAATTATTTTCGGTAAAATAAATGCCTTTCCATGCCCCACTTACAGAGGCTGTATCAGAAAATCCTGTTGTATCACTAACCATAAAATAAATAGTATCGCTTTGACTTCCAATTGCTTTTAAACTACCCTTTATTTGAATACCAGAATAATTATTAAAAATTATGTTTTTCCCCGGCATAATAGATAAACATGCACCTTCTTCAACTAGTATATCATTTTCAACAAATAATGTATCCTGTTGCCATATGGTATCATTGGATATAATTTGCTGACTATTAACGGAAAATGTTACAAAAATTAATAATATGGTTAGTATTTTTTTCATAATATAAAAATTAAAGTAGTGAGAGTTAATAATTCTCTCACTACTTAAAATAAAATTAGTGTGGATTTTCAATCTCTACACCATAAAACAATGTATAATTGTGAAAATACTGATCATTAACTGTTGGATTAGGATATGGGTTATTGGTCCAAACTTCCATAACCTTTAGGTCTTTGCCTGTTGGACGTTTTCCTCCATCAGCCTCATATTTATAAATAATCTCTGAATGTCCTTTTTATAAATAATACTTCATATCTGTATCATTAATTATTGGTGGAGTTGCAGATTGTTCATTAAACATATAATTTGGGTATTCACTCCAATTAGCAGTTCGTTGTACAACGCTTACCCAATAACCACCTCCCTGAGTAAAACAATTAATCGGATTATTGTATCGTTTTTGCAATTCCTGTCCTGCATCAGATTGCCATAAGTATTGTCCATCTTCTCTTCCTAAAAGGTTGCCATAATACCAGTCGTCATCTGCAGTAAAGGCTTCATAACAAATAATTGGGTTTATGCCTATACCACTTAATAACTGCATATTAATTGTGTTATCTCTGTTGGCGCCAAGTATTGATAAATCTCCAATAATCAAATAGGTATACTCAGAATTTTTACTTTGAAGATTTTCTACAAGATCATTGACCATCAAATCATATACATCAGATAACTGTTGTAAATCTACTAATCCGTTCTCATCAGGAACTAAAGTATAATATGAGGTATCAATATCCAAATAATTATAATTAGTATCCGTTACCTGCTCAACATTATATAATGCCTCCAAGTACCACAACGCACTATCAGGTGTAAATAATTCAATATCTCTATTAGATAAATTAATTTTCTCCTGAAACCTAACAATATTATTCCAAATATTGTTGTTAAGTTGTTGTTCAACAGAAATATTACTTTCCGGTTCCTGATTTACGTCTTTCTTGCAGGAATAAAATATTCCTATGGCAAGGCCGGCAAAGACAATTAAAAAAAATAATTTTTTCATTGTGAAAAATTTTAAATTAATAAAAAATGATAATTAACAATGAAAAAGAGGATTGACAAACCAAGCTTTTTAGAGTATCTTTGCTCTACCCCTTTTTCAGTTTTTGTATAAATGTTTCGCGACATTTCCATATAAAAATTATTAAAGGGGTATTTTTATTTTACCCCAAAATATTAACCTGAAGTCGGGATTAGGTCCTAATAAATTGTATTATAATGGATTTACTAAGGCAATTACTCATATCAACCGGACTTATTAAGGTTGAAACAAATGTATGATAATTTTTCCCTTAAAACACAAACTTCATAGCAAAATATTTCAAATAAATTTAGCACCCCCCCCCGTATTCAACTGTTTTACTGCTTGTTACAAACTATTTAAAATCAGCATAAATTAAACTATTTTTGGGATTGTGTAGGAATCAGAAAGAGAATTTAATGTAAGACATTTCGAAGCCTTAAGCA
>PKTD01000077.1 GCA_002869315.1 Marinilabiliales bacterium
AACACCATAATCAGGAAGCATATCAAAATAGAATAAGTCTGTAGTAATTCCTAATACAGCTCCATCACGACGTAATTCAAAATACTGGAAAGTTACATCTGGATTGAAATCCCATGTTAAGGCTGTTTGGCCTGTTACTGGGTTTGCCAATACTGCTTTGAAATTCTCTACTGCTGGTAAAGGATCACCTGCTACTGTCATAGTAATAGGGATAATCACCTGTGAAGTAGGAATAAAATCTAAAACAAGTTCTGCCTCAACTACAGTACCTGGCATCATATCCATGGCATCGAAATTAACACCTAAGTTAAAGCTTCCGCCTCCAGATGCTATCTCACCTGCATCATCTGTTATGGTTAACCATCCACTACCTGAAATATAATTAATAGTAGCATCAAAATATGATGTACCATCACCTGTGTTTAGCATACCTATATAATCAGTAAACCACTCACCAGGATTTAATGTATTCTCAAGTAATAATGGACTGATTGTTAAATTAGGAGTACCTAAATAAAAGTCTTGCTGAACAGCTGTACCTACAACAATTCCAACTGTAGCCATTTCAGGGCTATATCCATCTGCTATCGCCCAAACATCATAATCTCCTAATTCAAGATCTTCAAGAAGATAATATCCTGTAGCGTCAGTTGTTGTACCTGTAACACCTTCTATTTGAACAGTTGCTCCCTGAATAGGAGTACCGCCGGTTGTATAAACATAACCTTCTATATCACCTACTGATAATCCTTTAATACCTACATCATCAATAGCTATATCACATTGAAAATAACTCATATTTTCCATTCCTCTGAATCTAATCTTAGTAGATGTAGATGAATATGGAGACAGGTCTATTGAAGCATATGTCCATTCAGTTGAATAACTATAAGTTGCAACAGCATTGTGCCACATTGTTCCGTCATAAACATCAACTTCTAGTGTACTAACACCATTAGCCGCATAACTTGGATCACCTATCCAGTACCAGAACTCAAGTAGTGGAACTACTGTAGGAGAAGTAATTGATGTTAAATCAAACATCCATGTTTCAAGATCTGAAGGATTTGAATAAGGTGATGAATCATCAACCCATGCAAAATATCCAGATCCGGTAGTATGGTCAAAATCTGCTGCATAAGAAGCAAAAGTTCCGAATTTCCAAGGGTCTGAACTAGTATTACCCCATAATGATGGTGTACTACTTCCAAAAGTTTCCAAATAAGGGAATGTACTAATTGGAGGCGGTAAATCTTCAACAGTAACTGAAAGATCAAAACTTGGAATACAGGCAGGACTTGGCCATGTATCTACCATAATATAGTAAGTACCTGGGTCAAGAATTGCTGAAATACTCTTAACGGTTGTTCCGCTTGAACCAGTAACAGTTGATACAGCATTATATCCAGGGCAACCATCGAAAAGACCTAAACCAGTCCAGGTAGTACCACTTGGATCCATGTCGATAGATACTGCAGCAGTACTACTGATAACTAGTTCATAGATGATGTCTTCACCACCATCATATGATCCTAAATCTGTATTAAAGTAGTTGTTGCCTCTTCCACAAGTATACTGAGCAATGTCAGAATAGGTGAAAGGCAAACTTGCTGCGTTAAGTACGATTGGATCTGTACAATCATCGCCAGTTGCAGTGACCTCTCTTGAAGGAGGCACAATCACAGTCGGGCCATGCTCAGCTTGAATTTTTTGCTGTTCCTGAATATATTCGGTATCCATTTTGGACGACGAATAATTCTGAGCAAAAATCACTGTTGATGAAAGCAGTATTGCCATCATCAAGGTTACAATTTTTGTAACTTTTTTCATACGCATAATCTTAAATAATTAATTAATATTCAATGAATTATATTTCATATTTATAAAAATAATAAGCAGGCAAATCAAAACCCACACTTCGTATAGGTACTTAAATGCCCAATTATTAAAAACAAAAATAAAAATAATAGAGAAAAATTAGGTAAATATGACTTTTTTCATAACCATACTTTTTGAGGTTGTGACATATATCATGTAAAAACCTTTTTTGAAAGAGTTTGTTTCGAGATTTAGTAAATTACGATTTATATCTTTAAGTTCATATATCTTCACACCCATGTCGTTATATATGGAAATTTCCTGAATAATATGCTCTGAACTTATGTACAATATATCCGAGACAGGATTTGGGTATAACTCGATTAAATTATTATTTTCTGTGGGATCTGATATCGATTTAAACAACACATCATTCTCGGTAAATTCCAAAATTAAGTTGTCCTCAATTTTGTTTTCCTGATTTAAACTTATCAAATCCGATGCAAAGGAGTTATAACTAGCTTTCTCTGCAATCAGAGTATAACTACCATATGGTAAATTATTAAAATAAAAATTACCTTGCCAGTCGCTTAGGGTATAGTCCAGTAATTTACTTCTATCACTATTGTACAGGAAAATGGTAATATTTGAAGAACCTTCTGTGCATAAACTATTTATACCATTTTCAAACCAGGGTTGACAATATATATCCTCGTTATAATATTTGCTATTTGTACTACTTACACTTCCTGAAATAATACCATCACCTTCAGGCAAAATATAATCAACACTTCTTATCAATACGTCAAGGTCATATGTATTGTATTGAACATCTATAAGATAGGAATTGTTCCAATTTAATTTATCAGGATAATATACAGGTACATAATTTTCTAAATTATTAGTGTCAGGAACACCATAAATATAATACTTTCCACCTCTTATTTTGTCAAATTTAAACTTCCCATCAATTTGAGTTTCCTGCATTTGATTTGCAATGGCTTTATTATCCTCGTTGAGACGCATAGCAATAATATTGCCTGGATAGGGTTGAAAATCAACATCTAAAAGTCTACCCTGCAATGAATAATAAGGCTCGATTATTAAATTTATACTATCGCTAACTAAACCACAGCGGGAGTAGGCATTTATTATTAAAGTTGCTGTACCATTCTCGTTGTCCAAAAGGCCAGGAGTATAAACAGGGTTCATTACTGTAGCTGTATCAAAAGTTCCATCGCCTAAACTTCTCCATCGGATACTATCATAATCTTGTGCAAATGAATTTATTGCATAATATTCATCTTCCAACAATATTATAGTATCATTTCCGGCATAAGCCTCAGGATATTTAAGAATATTTATTTTAAGACTGTCCTGATAATTAATTTCATTAACAACTGCCGTCATAATTAATGTAACACCCCCATTTAAAATATCATTATTTCCAAAAAAATACTGAGGAGCAACTAAATTTTCATTATTAAAAGCGCCGTCTCCATTAGTTTCCCATTTTAAGTAATCAAAGGAGAATGGGGCAGTACTCCCTATAACATCATATGCATTGATATCATTACAAACTGTAGTATCTTCACCGGCATAAGGATAGGCTACGGCAAAAGCAAAAGGGCTTTCATGCCCATCCAATAAATACATATTTGAAGCAAGGGAGTCAATTGCAGTTATGGCAATATCATCCTCAATATCGAAATTTTGAGGAAGATATATAACAGTATCCACAATATCATCCAAGTAACTTGAGAAAGAATATTCTTTAAAATCACCAAAATATAGCCTATAAGATTTTAAATCTTTTTCCTGATTAGAGTTCCAACAAACTTTTAAATTATTTCCAACTTTCTGTTTTTTAACATTGTAAACCGGAGCCATAGGATTAACAGTGTCTATAAACTCACTAAAAGGCATGAAGGTTAATGATCCATACAGTGGACTATCATCATTATCGTAAATCAATTCCTGTATAATTTCCTCTGAGCTTGTTCCCCAGTAATTTTCCGAAATATCAAGGTCGCTATCAGTAAAATTTATAACAATATTCCTTAATTCTGAATAATTAATAATACTGTTATTAAATACAACTGTATTTTCTGTTTCTCTTATCTTAATATATTCTGTATGGTTTTCTGATAATGTATTATTTATAAAAGCATTATCAGAAGAATTTTGTCCGACTACTAATGTTCTTTTGTTTTGATAAAAACTATTATTTGAAATAATTGAACTTTTGCTCTCTCCTACTAAATTTAAAGCAATATTATTGTCCCAAAAAATATTATTTGTTACTTGTGTGGAGTCAAATTTCATATATATACCAAAACCAATTTCCTGACCATTTTGCATTATTACATTTTGAGAAATAATATTACCGCCGCTTGTACTAAGGCCATTGTTAACCATCGATATTCCAGCATAACCAGAACTTATAATATTATCATGTATCAAGTTATTTTGAGTAATGCCTCCAGTCTCTCTGATAATATTTATATTTAAATTTTCATTTCTTAAAAAACAATCATCTATTATGTTATTTGATGAATTACCCAATA
>PKTD01000032.1 GCA_002869315.1 Marinilabiliales bacterium
AGGATCTTGCTCAGCGGCACGGAGGATTGCTTCATAATCAACACCTGCATATATAACATTACCTCTAACTACATGAGGCTCATACTCTTCCATTTCTTCAATAGTACATTTATGTTTTGCTAAATCTTCAACAGTTGCAAAACGTTGTACAGCTTGCTCTACTAAATTACCATAAGGCATTGGGTGACGAATAGCCACAACCTTTAAACCTTTAGCCATCAAATACTCAATTACTTTACGTGAAGTCTGACTTTTACCACAACCAGTTCTAACAGCTCCTACTGCAATTAAAGGCTTAGTGCTCTTCACCATAGTGTCGGCAGGTCCTAATAAATTGAAATTTGCTCCTGCTGCATTAACAATTGCACTAATGGCCATTACTCTTTCGTAAGGAACATCGCTATATGAAAATACACAATCATCAATGTTAAGGTCTTTTATAAGTTTTGGAAGGTCTTCTTCTGCATAAATAGGAATTCCATCAGGATATAAATCGCCAGCTAATTCAGTTGGGTATTTTCTTCCATCGATGTCAGGAATTTGCGCCGCAGTAAATGCCAACACATTATAATCTTCATTTCCCCGATAATATGTATTGAAGTTGTGGAAATCTCTTCCTGCTGCTCCAATAATAATTACGTTTTTTTTCATTTGTGTTAAATATTTATTTAATAAAACTACTTTTATATAACTATGCATCAAAATTAAGATTTTAAGTGAGCACTTTTACCAAAATCTCTTTAATTATAGTAATTTAGAACGGTTCAAGAGAACAATAAAAAACTTCAAATTGCCTAATTTCCTGCTAAATTTCTTTATTCGGATAATAAAACAATATGGTTAATTTTGCAGCCTGAAATATTTAAGAAATGATAGAAAATACTATAAGCAAATTATTAGTCGATTGTGTTAAATCATTATACGATTCGGAATTGCCCTCAAACTTAGCTCAGGTTCAGAAAACCCGTCCTGATTTTGAAGGAGATTATACCGTAGTCGTTTTTCCCCTATTGAGGATTTCAAAGAAAAACCCTGAGCAGACAGCCAATGAGATAGGGGAGTTCCTGCAAAATTCATCAGAATATATTTCAGGATTTAATGTTGTAAAAGGTTTTTTGAACTTAAGTATTTCAGATTCTTATTGGTTAAATTTCTTTAATGACAATTGGCTAAAGGATAAATTCGGTAAGGTAGATATTAAAGATGAACAGGCATTGGTTATTGAATATTCATCACCAAATACAAATAAACCTTTGCATTTAGGTCATATCCGTAATAACCTTTTGGGATGGTCGGTTGCAGAAATAAATAAGGCCGCAGGGAAAAATGTAAAGAAGGTAAATCTGGTAAACGACCGTGGTATCCATATTTGTAAATCTATGCTAGCCTGGCAGAAGTATGGTGAAGAGCGAAAACCCAATGATATAGGAATAAAAGGAGATAAGTTTGTTGGCGATTATTATGTGAAGTTCGACCAGGAATATAAAAAGGAAATAGCCAATTTAATTGAAAGTGGGTCGGATAAAGAAGATGCAGAAAAAAATGCTCCTATACTTCTTGAAGCTAAGCAGATGCTGAAAAAATGGGAGGAAGGTGATACTGAAGTAAGAGAACTTTGGCAGGAAATGAATCAGTGGGTTTATGATGGTTTCGATATTAGTTATAAGCGCATGGGCATTGATTTCGATAAGGTGTACTATGAATCGGATACTTACCTTTTGGGAAAGAGTTTGGTTGAAGAAGGTCTTGAAAAAGGTGTTCTTTTTAAAAAGGAAGATGGTTCCGTATGGTGTGATCTCAGCGATGAGGGATTAGACCAAAAACTATTGCTTCGTGCCGATGGTACCTCGGTTTATATGACTCAGGATTTGGGAACAGCACAATTGCGCTATGACGATTATAATCCAACCGATTTAGTATATGTTGTTGGTAATGAACAAATATATCATTTTGATGTGCTCAAAAAAGTGCTTAAAAAACTGGGACGTTCCTGGGCCGATGCCATACATCACCTCAGTTATGGAATGGTAGAATTGCCGCATGGTAAAATGAAATCGCGGGAAGGAACAGTAGTGGATGCCGATGATTTGATGGATGCAATGTATGATACTGCAAAAACTACAAGCGAAGAACTTGCAAAATTCGATGACTTTACTGAAGAAGAGTCTGATAAACTTTATAATATACTTAGTTTAGGAGCCCTGAAATATTTTATCCTGAAGGTCGACCCAAAGAAAACGATGATGTTTAATCCTGAGGAATCCATTGATTTTACTGGAAATACAGGACCTTTCATTCAATATACTCACGCTCGTATTAAGTCGGTTTTACGTAAGGCCAAAGAGGCTAAAATTAATTACAATTTAAATTTTGATAATCATCAATTGGAAGACAAAGAAAAGTCGTTGATTAAACTACTTTCTGATTATCCGATAATTATACAGCATGCTGCTGAGAATTATAGTCCGGCTGTTATTGCAAATTATGCTTATGAACTTGCTAAGGAATACAATCAGTTTTATCATGCATTACCTATGTTAAAAGAAGAGAACGAAACAAAACGTTCATTACGTTTAGCAATTTCAGAATTTACAGCTAACACCATAAAATCTGCTTTTGAATTGTTGGGTATTGATGTTCCTGAGAGGATGTAAGTGAGACTATTGTTTCAAAAGCGAAGCGCATTGAAACAATCAAGTCGAACTTATCCCGACAATTTTTCTTTGTCGGGATCTTATGCTTGGTTGGTGAGTTTAAATAAAGCGAAGCGATTTGAAACAAAGTTTGACGCCTGTTTGCACTTAAAGTATAATTGTACTCTGTGTTAATCCGTGTAATCTGTGTTGCGATTTTTCCTTTTTATTTTACCATAGATATCACAGATTAACACAAAATGTTAATAGAAAGTTTAAATCATTATTTTCTTAGTGAATAAACAACTTCTTACTCACAACTTTTTTATCGATAATAATATTTGCAAGATAATTCTCCTCAGATAATCCAGATACATCAACATTGCATTTTTCAGTATTTAGCGTTTCAACTCTCAGAATGTATCCAATAAATATTACAGTAAACGAAAAAAGCAAACCTAAACGATTTGCTTTTTTAATGTTCGAAATATAAATTTCTATTTTGCGGAATAAAAACACCTTTTCGGTGATTCTATCAAACCTTCGGTTTTTAAAACTTTAATTGCTTTATCAACTTCTTTCTTTTCAATTCCGGTGATTTCGGCAATTTCCCCACCTTTTAATGGTGATTCAGAATTTTTTAATGTTTCCAGAACTTTTGTCTTTGTATCCATGGTTTTAAGTATTGTTATTAGTCATTACTTGTCCTCCGTGCGCCTACACTGAAGCTCTTGCGCAAGCGTAAACTTAAGTGTAGGAGGAGTTGTCGAGTTCTCATTGTTGTCGAGTTCTCATTGTTCTCATTGTTGTTGAGTTGTCATTGTTATTGTATTACCTCTAAACCACGACAACCACGATAACCATGACAACCACGACAACCACGATAACTCATAGCTCATAACTAAACGCTCATAACTACCTTAGTCCAGTTCATGAACCACAAGTCCCGAGCGTAACTTAGGTTCAAACCAGGTAGTTTTTGGTGGCATAATTGCTCCTGAATCGGCTATGTCAATTAGTTGTTGCATGCTAACAGGATAAAGTGCAAATGCAACTTTCATTTCGCCACTGTCGACGCGCTTCGAAAGTTCTTCCAGACCTCTGATACCTCCAACAAAATCAATTCGTTTTGATGTGCGTAAATCCTGAATGTCTAAAACCGGACTCAATACCTGATTTGTAAGTATAGTTACATCCAAAACACCTATGGGATCATTATCGTTATAAGTTCCTTCTTTAGCAGTTAAAGAGTACCACTTACCATCCATATACATGGAGAAATTGTGTAAAGTGTCAGGCTTGTAAACTTCGCCACCCATGTCTTTTACATCAAAGCCTTCGCCCAACTTGGCAATAAACTCATCATTTGTATAGCCGTTAAGGTCTTTAACAACTCTGTTGTAATCAATAATAGTTAACTGATTGTCAGGAAAATGTACTGCTAAAAAGAAGTTATATTCCTCATTGCCAGTGTGATTTGGATTATTGTTTTTCTTTTCATTTCCAACTAAAGCAGCAGCGGCAGTTCTGTGGTGACCGTCGGCAACATAAGTTGCTGGAAGTGCATCAAACAGTTCAATTATTCGATTTATTACTGCTTTATCTTTTATAACCCAAAAATGATGTCCAACCTTATCTTCTCCTGTAAAATCGTAAACGGCTTCATTGTTTTGTACATGTTTTTCTACTATCTCATCAATTTCGGCTACAGCCGGATAAGAAAAGAAAACACGTTCCATATTAGCATTGG
>PKTD01000190.1 GCA_002869315.1 Marinilabiliales bacterium
CATAACCGATACTGTAGCCCTTTGAATCTGATCTTTTAAACCAAAGTCTTTAATACGCCTGAAATGTTCATAGATGGATAATGTGAGTGATTTAGAGTCCTGCCAAATAATGAGGTCCTCAAATTTTTTAATTGTAACCATGATTGCTAATTGAGTTTAGTTAATATGTGATAAAGATAAAAATTTTACATAAATTAAGTTAATTTAAATAGTCGAATGGTCGAATGGTCGAATGGTCAAATGGTCAAATGGTCAAATAGTTGGTTACATTTACACATAAAGTATATATGAAACCCGACTTTTAAGACTTTTAAGACTTTTCGACTCTTCGACTTTTCGTCTCTTCGTCTATACTATCCTAAAAAAGGAAATTCAATCCAATATAAAGCCCGGAAGTACCGTCTTTTTCGCTGAGGGCTCTTCCGTAGTCTACTGCGATGATGAAGTTTTGGTTCATGGCTATATGAAGACCTCCACCGTATCCGCTATGGAAATTTTCTGATCCAATATCAAAAAATTCAGTCTGATCTATTGAGCCTGGGACATTGTCGGTATTTACATCAACATATTGTATAGCACGACCGGTATCGAAGAAACCACTCAAGGCCAGATAAAAATTCTGATTTATCAGTTGAAACTTATAGAATTTCCATCTCAACTCAAAGTTTCCGTAAGCGATACCATCACCTATTACCCGGTTACGCTCAATACCTCTGATGGTTTTTCCACCTCCAAGACCTTCATTATAAGCACCTTTCATGCCCACATAATACATCAATCCCTGAGCATAATATGGAGTATGTCCGCTTACATTTACCTGCATTCCCAAACGGTAGGCAAAGGATAATCTGTCTTTTATAATTGAAAAATACTGTCGGTGAGTAATGGCAAACTTCATAAAACCATTGTCCATGGTAGATGTGAATTTTGGAGCAGTAACCAAAATGGCCTCTGTCCATATACCCCTTGTGGGCAGTGCTTCATTATCACGACTATCATAAACCAATCCCAGTTTAAAAATAGTAAAAGAACCACCATCTTTTTCGTTGGCTGGGATGATATTCCAGTTATTATATAATTCAAATAGCCCGGGAGTATTTGGCAAAGAATCACCTTCACCTTTACCTTTATTGAGCAGATCAAGATCAACATTACTCATCTGAACATTATAGAAATCGGCACCCACCAGCCAGCGGAATTTTTCACTGGTAATATTTCCCTGGAAATCCAGTTTTGCTCTGAAGAATTTCCTGTCGGTACGATAAAATACTCTGGAAACATAATCAGTATTGTTTGGAGAGTCATCTTCCCAGGTGGGATTATAAACGGCTTCATAACCATTAAACCCGAAGAATTTGAAAGCCCTGTCGGGCAGATAACTAATATCGAAAGAAGTACGAATTCCTTTGATTAGTTTGTCGGAATCGTAGTAAAACCTGAATATACCACTACCCTTTAAAAACCATGAGCCTTCAACATAAATTGAATGGTCGTAACGAGGGTAGCGCGAGCCATCACCATAGTGATATAAATTTACCAATGCTCCCAACTGCAATCCCAAATCCGAGTCGTATGAAACCACAGGCAGTCCGCCTACATTCCATCCCTTTTTTATTTTGTCGGTTTTTCCTTTTTTATCTTTATCGTCGTCATCGGTTTTATTTGCAGCATTTAAACTAATGCTAATACTTAAAATAATGGCAATAAAAAATAAAGCCCTGGTAAATAATTTATTCATAATGTTAGTTTTTGGTGATTAATGGCTGATAAGTTTGTAAACCCATTTTTATAGCCCAATTAATTTCATTGTTAAAAGTAAACAAAAAAATGAGAAATCAGTTTTTTATGAAAGTTCCGCTATTTAAAATTTTGTTTTTCTCACGAAGTGTATAGGTATAAATACCAGAAGTTAAATCGCGAACATTAAAAGTGGCAGAATTGTCTGCGAAAGGAATATCCACTATTTTTTCTCCTATGCTATTATAAATGCTCAATATTCCATTATTTATTCTGCTTTCCGTTTCAAAACTAATATTGTGGATAGCAGGATTAGGGTATACTTTTAGAGCAGTTTTTGGCTTCCACAAATCGATGATACCTGTATTAGTATAAATGCTCAAACTATCAACCCATAGGGTAGAGCCTACTTGGGCACCAATTGCCTGTGAGGAAGCAATAACTACATTGAAAGTATCAGGGACGGCATTGTGCATTATATTTTGCATATAAACAGTAAACTGTGTCCATTCGCTGGCATTTTCGAGAAAGCCATATCCGTAGCCAATGGTATCATAACCTGTTTCTTCAGTATTTCTAAAATTGTAAATAAGTATGCTTGCCATGTCTTCGCCAACGCCTTCATATTTATACCAGCCTGTTAGTTTAAAAATATTCTCCTGAAGGAAAAAACCGCCAGTAACACTATATGAAGAATCCAGTAGGTTTATGTTTATATCTGCCAGAGTCATAACCCCCGGAAGATTTATATCCATGAGATTTTTAGTTTCCAGTTTGGCCGAATGTGAACCCGTATAAGCATCATTACTTTTGTTTACAGTTACTGTTCCAAGCAAACTGGTAAAAGGATTGGGAGTATTCCAGTTGGCAGGCTCTTCATAAATGATAATATTGTTCCACTCTTCGAAATCGTAATTTGGTAAGGTTTGGGAGAAGAGGCTGATGCTCAAAAGTGAAAACAGAAGGATAAATATTTTTTTCATTTTTTTAAGTTTTACTTTATATCATAAATTCTACTTTCGTTAACTGTTAGCTAATTTAGCATTTATTCGCAGCACTCAATTAAATAGGACAAAAAAAGAAAATTTTGAAAGTAAATTTATACTTTAGTCGGCAAAATTTCACATCAAATTTTCAGTAAGCAAATAAGAGATTGTAATAATAATTTATGAAACGGTTTTATTTTTTATTCTTAATAATATTAATTTCATCCAATCTCTTTTCCCAAAAAGTAAATGATAGTCTGCTTATTTTTCATGCCAAAATTATTTCGGCCGACAGTTCCTTGCCTCTTCATAATGCCCATGTAATAAGTAAGTTTAACAGATGGGGAACCATTAGTAATGAAGATGGAGAATTTAAAATGCTGGTAAGCAATGACGATTCTCTGCTGGTAAGTTCCATTGGCTATTCACCCAGATTTATACATATCGATTCCTCATTAATTAAGTACGACCAACCTTATGAAATAGTAATGAGTAAGGATACCGTTATGATAAATGAGATAGTTATACATGCCTTTTGGGATTACCGCACTTTTAAGCAGTTAATAGTAAATATGGAGCCGCTTAATCTGGATAATTTTTATCCCAATTGGGAAGGCACCGAATTACTCTATATGGATCCACGCCCTCTAACCATAAAGGGGCCAATTCAAGCCCTTTACGATGTGTTTAACCGCAGTGCTCAGTTGAGCAGAAGACTTATAAAAAACCGAAAAGAGTATAATAAGTTAATGATGCAGATGGGGAGGCCAAACGACACTATTCCTGCCTATCCTGAGCATATGACCGGCGGCAACTAGATATTTGCATATGCCAGGGTTGCAATATAAACCTTTGTACCTTCAACTTCCAGTAATTTTCCTGCTCCCGCTTCCAGGGTAGCGCCCGTTGTTAGAACATCATCTACCAATAATATATTTTTATTTTTTAGGGAGTCGGACTCCGAAATTTCGAATATATCCTTTACATTTTTCCATCTGTCGTAGCGTGATTTTTTTGTCTGCGTAGAAGTGTGAATACTCCTTTGTAAATACTCATTTATGGGTAATTCCATACTTTCACTCAGCCCTTTGGCAATCATCATACTCTGGTTAAAACCCCTTGTTGCAAGTTTTTTGGGATGCAAGGGAATAGGGATAATAAGGTCGATATTTTGAAAAAGGGGACTTTCCTTTAGGTCGTTGCCGAAAAGTTTACCAAGGTAAATACCAACTTCTTTTTGTCCCCGGTATTTTAAATTATGCATCAGACTCTGGACACGACCCTGTTTGCTAAAGAATAAAAATGAAGTGGCTGCAGCAATATCTATTCTTCCCCAAAACACCCTGGAAATGGGATTGTCTTCATGAAAATGAAATCCTGTTTTTGGGAGCCGAAGCAAACATTTTATGCAGATAGTTTCCTCCTGGGAGTTCAGTGCCTGTGAGCACGACATGCAAATCTTTGGATAAAATAAATTTAACAGATATTCGAATTTGGATAAGATATTCATGATATGGGTTTTTGTTTTACTAAAGTAAGGAAAAAGTGAATAGCTAAAAACTAAAAATGAAAAATGAAAAGGATAAGAGGATGAGAGGATTAAAGGGTTAAAGGATTAGAGGATGAGAGGATAAGAGGGGGCTAATG
>PKTD01000053.1 GCA_002869315.1 Marinilabiliales bacterium
GTAATTGACTGACTAAAATATCCTGTACTATAGGTATTACCATTATTATCATTACAAACTCCATTTCCATAATCATAGTAGGTGCTTCCTGCAGATTTTGCCCATAACCAATTTGGAGACTGGGCTTTTGAATGGTGTGAACAAAAAATAAATGTTAGCATTAGGGCTGCCAATAGGAAAAAACGACTTTTAATATAACCTGAAAAAACCATAACAAATAATTTAATTGAAAAACACTATATCTATACTGCTTATATCCCATAAATTAATTGACATTTTCAAGTAAATAATTCTCAAAAAATAGTATGCTATTGGCTAATACCAATAACTCTCAAAAATCACACTCATGCTATTTAACTTAATATCAATTAATTTGGTCAGTAAATATAACTAATTAATTATAAAAGTCAAAATGCTGCTAATAATAGCAAAAAGAATATTTATGGTTAATAAGCAATTTAAAACTTAATCATGCCTCAAACTTTCCACAGGGTCCTGTTCGGATGCTTTGCGTGCGGGTAGCCATCCAAAAACAATTCCCACTGATGCTGCAACTCCAAATGAAATTGCTATTGAAACAAAGGACACTATAGTTAATATGCCAGTTGTAATAGTAATTACCTTGGCAATTATTACACCCAGCAATATGCCCAGCAGTCCGCCACTAACGCTAATAAATGTTGCTTCGGCAAGAAACTGAAATACTATATCTTTTTTTGTTGCGCCAGTAGCCCGTCGAACCCCTATTTCCCGTATACGCTCCATAACAGAGGCAAGCATAATGTTCATAATTCCTATTCCACCTACTATGAGCGAAATACCGGCAATGGCGCCTAGCACAATATTGAAAATATCTTTTGTTTTTTGTTCTTGCTTTAGAAGTAATTCGGGTATCTTTATTTCGTAATCGTCAACACCTTTATGTCTACGATCTAGGATTTCCTTGAGAACCTTGGAGGTTGCCGAAAGTTGTTCAGTTTCCTTTACCTGCACCACTATTTTATCCAGTTGGTTTTCACCTCCTCCGGAACCATCATTTGAGAACATTGTTACACTATTACCAAATCTGAAGGTTTCGGTATTACCAAAAGAAGCCTTATTGATAACAGACCTATCCTTATAGCGCATCAGAAGTGTTTTTATGGGAGTAAATATATTGCGGTTATAATTGCTAATACCCATTTCCTGGGCTTTTTCATTAATAATCACGCCTTCCAAAACCCCAATAACCTTTAGCCAAACATTACCGCATTTTACATATTTTCCAATTGCATCTTCTTTGGCGAATAGTTTTGCTTCCACCTCAGGGCCGATAATACATACAGGATCACCTTTACTCACCTGCCAATCGTTGAAGAAATCACCTTTTTTGAGAGTTTGGTTGAATAGTCCAAAAAATTCAGGAGAAATACCTGAAAGTTCTATGCTAAGTTTTTTGCCTTTTCTTACAGCAAGAGTTTTATATGTTGCCTCGCAACTTACTTTTTCAATAGTAGGTATTGCAGCAATAAAGTTTTCGGCATCTTTCAAACTAAGTCCGGGGCTAAACTTTTTCTTAAGAGTTTTTCCTTCCTCATCGCCGGTATTTTCACTATCATCGCTATCTGCCTTTGGCACAATAACAATATTATTTACCCCAACTAGTTTAATTTGTTCCAGTATTTCCTGTCGTGCACCATTACCAATTGCCATCATGGAGATGACAGCACCTACTCCAAAAATTATTCCCAAAGCAGTAAGTATAGATCGGGTTTTATTAACGAAAACTGCCTCCAGTGAAATACTAAGTATTTGTAAATATCTTTCCACCTATTTTAATTTATTGCTGTGAGAAATCTCTTATAGATTATCCGGATAACGCGATTAATAATTATTTTCTATTGCCTTTTTGTCTTGTACCTTTGCCCATTTTGAACCCTCCTTTTCCATCGAAATTCATTTTGGGATTTGGCTCCATTTTAACAGTATCGGGCTTATTTTTTTCGGCTTCTTCTTTTTTATATTTCTGAATAATTTCTTCATCAAGGAAATCAATATCCCAGTCTTTTGCATCGTTAGGTGCAACCAGATAAATTTGATCACCTTCATCGAGACCTTCCCTTATAATTATTGAAGATTCATTACTACGACCAGGAATTACCTGCTTTCTCTTTCCTTGAAAGTAAACGTATGATATTGAATCATTGGAAGATACGCATTCGATAGGAACATATAAAACCGAATCTATCACATCAGTGATAATTCTGTTTTTAGTAGTCATGGAGGGTCGCAATATGGAATCAAAGCCATCAACATGAATTACAACTTCAAACACTTTGGCATTTGAATTACGCATTTGTTCACCCATATTGGCTACATCGAACACAGATCCATTAAACATTTTTCCGGGAAAAGCATCAATTTCTATTTCTGCTTCCTGACCTTCGGAAACCTTACTAATATCAATCTCATTTACGTATGTTTGGCTATTCATAGCCGATAAATCGGGAAGAGTTGCAACCACATTATCCCATGCGCTTACTTGTGCCCCTATACCTTGTTTTTGTCCGTCCCAACCCTTTTTGTAGGTAAGCATTCCTGGCTTAGGAGCCATAATTACAAAGTCTCCCAATAAATCCTTGAATTCATTGAGTCGGTTTTGTGCTTTGGATAGATTAGCCTGAACTTCTCGCATATCTGCATCGGCTTTCTGTAGTTGCAATTGATAGTTTTCTGTAGTTTGATTATAGGATCTTAAGGTTTTATCATAATCAATTTGTACTTGTCGTTGAGTCGCTGGCGGCTCATAAATGGACTGTTCAACTACAATTTTTTTCTCTTCAAGGGTAAATTTCAGGTTGATGAGTTCATCTCTTGCATTTCTGAGAGTCATTGTCGTATCCAGTTGCTTTTGAAGATATTGGGTTTGTAATTTTTCAACTTCCAGTTCCTGATCTTTTATTTTATTTTCAAGATCGGAACGATCGAGAGTTGCTACCCATTGTCCGGAGTCGACAACAGTTCCGTCGGGAACCATATCTTCAATGGTATATTGCCATATTCTGGCATTACGCAACTTCATAGGATTAGGTCCCTGGATTTTCTCACTGCTACGGGCCTCCAACTCTCCAGTTGTAGTAACATCTATGATAAAAGTGCCATACTTTACCTTGGTCTTTATTGTTTGACCTTGCTGACCGGAGGGCTTAGTAAAATACCAACTTATGAATATTAAAACTAAAATTGAGCCCAGAAGGATTAGGATATTTTTTCGCTTCATTAATGCTTATTTTAATAAAACTGTAAATGTAATTATTGTTATCCATAAAACAACGTGAGGAATCACATTTTTATTCTGTTTTATAAAAAATTCACATTTAAAAATAGGGGCAATATTTATTAAAGCATCTCATTGATAATCATATCCAGGGAAATTCCCTCTGCCTCTGCTTTATAATTACGAACTATCCTATGACGTAATACTGCAGTTGCTATGGCTTTAACATCTTCTATGTCGGGTGAGTATTTACCTTTAATTGCAGCATGCGCTTTTGAACCAATTATAAGGTATTGGGAAGCACGCGGACCGGCACCCCAGTTAAGATAATCGGTTGCCCATGGATGGGCCAGTTTTGTATTCGGACGTGTTTTTGAAGATAACTTTACAGCATATTCCATAACATTATCAGCAACAGGAATCTTCCTTAACAATTGCTGAAAATAAACAATTTCTTCTGCATCCAGAATTTTGTTTAATTCAGCAATACTCCCAGCTGTTGTAGACTTTATAATATTCAATTCTTCCTCTAATGAGGGATAGTCTAGAATTAAGTTAAACATGAACCTGTCGAGTTGTGCTTCAGGCAAAGGGTATGTGCCCTCCTGCTCTATGGGGTTTTGTGTTGCAAGAACGAAAAACGGATTGTCCAGTTTATAATTTATACCTGCTACTGTAACCGATTTTTCCTGCATGGCCTCAAGCAATGCCGATTGGGTTTTTGGTGGAGTACGGTTTATCTCGTCAGCCAAAATAATGTTAGAAAAAACTGGGCCTTTTATGAATTTAAATTTGCGGCTTTCATCAAGAATTTCAGTGCCTATAATATCGGAAGGCATAAGGTCAGGTGTAAACTGTATACGATTATATGTTAAGCCCAAAACCTGGCCTATGGTATTCACCAGCAAAGTTTTGGCAAGACCAGGAACACCAACTAATAAAACATGACCCTGAGAAAAAATTGAAATCAGCGTATTTCTTACTGTTTCTTCTTGACCGATAATAACTTTTCCTATTTCTTCAGTTAGGAGTTTGTATTTTTCAACGAAGGCGTCAACAGCCTCAACGTCAGATTTATAATTCATGTTTAAAATAGTTTTATTCTTAGATTTTTTTATCGTACTTCCCAGGAATGACGGAAATTACAAGATTTGTACTCGTCAATTATTCTCACATAAGTTTCCTTAGCCTTGTCATTTATCCAATCATCAATAACTTTTTCCTTTTTATGTGATTCTGTCCATGCCTGTATTTTAGAGTAATCATCTTTTAGATTTGCACGATGAGGTTTAGTCTTCTTTTTTAAGAGAACTATCTGATAGGCATCTTCATTCTCTTCTGTTTTCATTGGAACAGGATTAGACAACTCCCCTACTTTCATTTTTTCGATTACAAAAGATGTTTGCTGATCCAGTTGTTCTGCTTCAAAAGTAGTACTACCTGTATAGGGATTAACTAATAAACCACCGTTGTTTTTATTTTTTCCATCTGAGAATTGCTCAACTGCCTCATCAAAAGTAATGGAGTCGTTACGAATAAGATTAGCAATACTATCGAGTTCATTACGTGCTAATAACAAATCGGCAGGACTTACCTTAGGAGTTAACAAAATATGACGCACATTAACATAATCGCCTTTACGTTCTATAAGTTGAATGATATGATAGCCAGCCTCTGTTTCAACTAAATTAGATATCTCACCTTCTTTCAATTTAAAGGCTACTGCCTCAAATTCAGGATATAACTGTCCTCTGCCATAAAAGCCTAACTCTCCGCCTTTCTTGGCTGATCCGGGATCTTCAGAATATAAAATTGCCAGTGTAGAAAAATTTTCTCCTTTTAAAACCCGACTTCTTAGTTCTATTAACCTTTCCTTTACTATAAGGCGCTCTTCAACACTAATGGGAGGCTTTTTTACTATCTGAGCAATTTGATATTCAGTTGGTATTTGAGGAATGCTATCTTCTGGGATAGACCTGAAATAACTTCTGATTTCCGATGGCGTAACCGTTACATTAGCAACGATACCTGCCTGAACCTGTTGGGCCAACATTTGTTCCTTAATAATATCATGAAGTTCTTTTTTTATCTCAGGGATACTTTTATTGTAATAGGCTTCCATTTTCTCCTGACTTCCAAACTGAGTGATAAACATCTGAAGACGTCGTTCCATCTCACCTTCTACCTGAACATCGTTAACTTCAATACTATCAACCTCTGCCTGAGCAACCATAAGTTTTTGAAACAATTGTTCTTCGAGTATTTGACATCTGATATCAGAAGAACTGCCCCTTACATTCATTTGTAAGCGATAGTTGAGGTATTGATTTTCAATATCCGATTCCAAAATAACGTTCTTACCAACAACAGCAACTATCTGGTCGATGATATATGAGTTATCATTTTGTGAAAATGAAGGGCTGCTCATTATCATTGCTATTCCTATAAAAACAAATAGTTTGTTTTTTGCGCCCATCATAATATTCTTTATTTTATTCATTATAATAAATTTCAAAGTCGTTATTTGCAGCCGCCTGATCAAAAATTTCCTTTCTCACCTTTTTAGTGAGAAGTATTTTTCTTTTGGCCAATATTAAGTCCCTTATTTTCTTTTCTACTAAAGTGAACGGACTTATATCATCTTTTATCTTAAAGTCAACAAACTTAAGCATATAAATATTGTTATCATCAGAAATTTTAACGAATCTTTTGTTTTTCAAAAACAAATCCTGATTGTATGTTTCAATGGGAATTATCCTTTTTAAATCTTCAAAAGGTATCCATTTAGCAGTATCAATGGAAATATTAAATTGATAATAATTTGCCATAAGTTCCAAAGAATCAATAACTAAACTATCAGCCAACTCAAATGTTTCTTCAATTTGTTTGATACTTTCCAATCGTTTATCAACAATACAATAATATACTTTTACTATGTTTTCCTTTAGTTCGAAATCGTTTAAATGGTTACTATAAAAAGTTTTTAGTTCAGTTTGACTAATGCTGGTATCCAACTCCTGGTTTATGAGTTTACTTTCATATTCATAAATGATAAGAGAGTTTTCATATTCAGCCAGCCGCTTTTAAAAATCAAACTGTTCGTCAGTAAGATTAAACTTAGCCTTTTCAACCATGAGTTTGGTTTTGATCCAGTTGTTTACATAGTTTCTAATAATTACAATACTATCATGATGGCTAATATTGTCAGGAACTATATTTACAAGATCGGATTCATAGAGATAATCATCGTGAACACGTGCCAAAACTATGCCTTTATCATCCTTAATTTGGGTTTGGCAAGACACAAGCAAAGCAAATCCCACAAGAATGATAAAGTGCAATATTTTAGACATATTTTTTTATTTAGTATCAGAGATTGGTTGAGCTTTCAAAGCATTCAGAACCTCATCATTAATTTGTACCGGATATTTCGACCTTAATTCTTTGATCCACTCTTTTTCAAGGAATGTTTGGTAATCAGCTGTAACCATACCTCTGGCTTCTTTAAGCTCTTTTTCCTGTGGAGGAAGAACTTTTTTAATTTTAACAACTACTGCCAGATTTTCCACATCAGATTTAATGAGTTCAGAAACTCCCGTTTTCCATTCTACCTGATCCACAAATGTATTTTGACCTTTTTCAAATATGTCGGGAATAATTCTAACGGTTTTGATACTATCTTCATCAAGGGCTTTTGCTATGTCGCCATCATTGTCATAATTAGCAATTATTTCCATAGCCTTATCGTAATCAGCAGGATTTCTCATTCGGAAAACGGTTGCTTCCACTCTTTCTCCCCACATATAATCGCTACGGTGTTTTTCGAAAAACTCCTGCTGACCTATAGTATCTTTAACCGCTTTATTCCATACTTTTTCATCAGTAAGATTGAAAAGCAAGATACCATCATGATATTCTTTCATAAGGTCGGCAAACTCAGGATAATCCTTTTCCAGGTTGCTATCAGCATAAGCCAGCAACTCTTGTTTTACAAAATCCTTGAACAAATTATTCAAATACACTCTTTTATCCATATTTTCCTGTCGCTTTTGATTTTTTGCAACAAAATTTACAAAGTCGGCCTGAGAATATTTTTTGTTAGCAATTTTAAACAATGATTTGGATTTGAAAACCAAACTGTCAGCAATAAATTTACCGTCCAAAACTGTAGAGTCGATAAGAGTAATAATCTGATATTTTCTCTTTTCATTTACCTTAAAACCACTATTTTTTTTGATTTTCTCAATTACAACTTCTTCACTTTTATGAGTTCTGTCATCCTTGGAAAGGCGTTCTTTAAGTTCATCTTTTTCCTCATCAAAAGTCCCTGGAGTTTGGCGACTAAGAAGTTTCACAATATGAAAACCATACATAGTTCTGATAGGTTCAGAAATCTCACCAGGTTTCAAACTTTTAGCTGCATCAACAAACTCAGGTACTACTCTGTTACAGGTAAATTTTGATAACTGGCCTTTATTTTTTGCTGATCCTTTATCTTCTGAATATTTCACAACAGCATCTTCAAAACTCATTCCTTCCTGAATTTTTGCATAAATATTGTTGATTTTTTCTTCTTTTTGCGCCACATCTTCATCGGAAGGATTAGGACGCAAAGTAACGTATATATGAGCAACCTGAGCCACTCCAAGAGCATCTGACTTGCTAGCTACGTTTAAAAGGTGATATCCAAAACGAGTTCTGATAGGCATTGATATTTCTCCCACAGGAGTGTTGTAGGCAGCGCTTTCAAAAGGATAAACCATATTGAAAACCGTAAAATATCCAAGGTCGCCTTCATTACCTTTTCTAAACCTTTGCTTGTTTGGAATTTCCTCCTGATCTTTTGCTGATGGATCATCGGAATATTCCACAGCCGCTTCACCAAAGTCTTTGCCAACAAGAATTTCCTTACGGATATTCATTATCTTATTATAGGCTTTTAAAGTATCTTCAGGTGTTGCATTTTCATCTACCATAATTAAAATATGGCTTGCTCTTAAATCCTTTAGTTTTCTGTTGTATGCTTCTTTGAGAAGTGCTTCATTAACACTCTCATCAATAAAATAAGGTTTTGCCAATTGCTTTCTATAGCCTTCCAGCTCTTTTTTGAAAGAAGGAATAGTATCTATCTTAAGAGCTTTGGCTTCCATTACTTTAAGTTTGAAATTAACGAAGAGGTCCATATATTCATCAAGGGCACCATCTTTTGTCATTTCTTCAACAGTATTGTTTTTTGTATATGTTTTCATGAAGTCGGCAACAGTAACATCTTCATTGCCAATAGTCATAAGTGTTTTATTATCAAGAGGGTTTTGAGAAAACACACTGATATTTAAACCAAGCATTAATACAAATGCAAGTAATACTTTAAATGACGAGTTCATTTTATTCATTGTTTCTTTTATTGTTATTAATAAATTTATCTACTATAATTAGGAGCTTCACGAGTAATAGTAATATCGTGTGGGTGACTTTCAACAACACCTGCTGCTGTGATTTTTGTAAATTTTGCTTCCTGAAGTGTTTTTATATCAGGAGAGCCTGTATAGCCCATTCCAGATCTTAACCCACCTATAATTTGTGTTATAACCTCATTTAATGAGCCTTTAAAAGGAACTCTTCCTACAATGCCTTCGGGTACCAGTTTTTTAATGTCATCTTCTGCATCCTGAAAATATCTATCCTTCGACCCTTCATGCATAGCTTCTACTGAACCCATTCCACGATAGGTTTTATACTTTCGGCCTTCATAAATAATTGTCTCACCTGGAGATTCATCAACACCGGCAAATAATGATCCTGCCATTATTGTATCTCCACCACCGGCTATTGCTTTTACAACATCACCGGTATATCTTATACCACCATCAGCAATTACCGGAACTCCCGTTCCTTTTAAAGCATTTGACACCACCATGATGGCAGTTAACTGAGGCACTCCAACTCCGGCAACAATACGAGTTGTACAAATAGAACCAGGGCCTATTCCCACCTTAATAGCATCAGCACCTGCCTTTACCAAATCTCTTGCGGCTTCGGCAGTTGCAATATTACCTACTACCAAATCGATATTTGGATAAGCTGATTTTACTTTCTTGGTCATTTCAAGCACCCCCTGATGATGTCCATGAGCTGTATCGATAATAACAGCATCTACACCTACTTCCACAAGAGCATCTACTCTCTTTAATGTATCACCGGCTATACCGACTGCTGCAGCAACTCTCAATCTTCCCTGAGGATCTTTGCAACTACTTGGATGGGCTTTTATTTTAATGATATCCTTATAGGTGATAAGGCCTACAAGCTTGTAATTTTCATCAACTACGGGAAGCTTCTCAATTTTGTGCTTCTGTAATATATCAGCAGCCTTCTCAAAATCAGTGAATTCCCTGGTTGTAATTAAATTTTCAGATGTCATTGCATCTTTTACTTTTTTGGAATAATTACGTTCAAAACGCAAATCGCGATTGGTAACTATGCCCACCAAAGTATTTGTTTTATCAACTACCGGAATTCCTCCAATGCTATATTCTGCCATAATGTTTAAGGCATCCTGAACAGTGTTTTCAGCATTCAAGGTAATAGGATCCAGTATCATGCCATTTTCAGCACGTTTTACTTTTTTTACCTCAATCGCCTGACGTTCAATGGTCATGTTTTTATGTATAACACCTATACCACCTTCCTGAGCCATGGCTATAGCCATTTTACTTTCAGTAACAGTATCCATTGCCGCAGATACGACAGGAATTTTTAATGTTATGTTGCGTGAAAACTGCGTACTTAGGCTTGTTTCGCGTGGCAATACCTTAGAATGGGCCGGTACAAGCAAGACATCATCGAATGTCAAACCTTCACCCAATATTTTATCGCTATGTAATGACATACCTGAAATTTTTAAAATTGCGCAAAGGTATCAAAATTAATGGAAAACGATAGTAAAACAGAGCCGCAAAAATTGATTTAACAAAGATTAACGGGAGATTTAAAAGTGATGAATGTAGTGGTTATGGGTTATGGATTGTGAGTTATGAATTATGTGTTTAAAGCAATCAAATATTATTGGAGAAATATTAACATATAATGTTTTAAGATTAGTTACATCTGATTTAATTTTTTCCGACTCAACTAGACTGGTCCAAGCATTTTGAGTTCATTAAACTGATTACCAATTACAGATTAGCAGTTACTTGTGACCGATGACAAGCAATTTAGTCCACAAGCATAAAACTACCCTTGAGTTCAATATTTTTACCGTAAATATTTATGTATGTTAAGCGGTAAATGTACAATGCACTAGACTGCTTTTGACCTTCATAAGTTCCATCCCAACCATCCTGGACATTTGAGGTTTCATAAATTAATTGGCCCCAGCGATTGTAAATCATA
This sequence comes from Marinilabiliales bacterium, assembly GCA_002869315.1. Taxonomy (GTDB): domain Bacteria; phylum Bacteroidota; class Bacteroidia; order Bacteroidales; family F082; genus BM524. Next base: position 10,649 of record PKTD01000053.1, read on the forward strand.
AACTCATAATTACTGCCACTGAAAAAATTAAAAACAGGTCTAAAAACATTATTAGTAGATATTGTTGAGTTTGGCCTGAAAGCATTTGCAAAGAAAATATTGCTTTCCAAAAACAAATCGATGCGGTTGGATCTGCTAAGAGATTGAAAATTATAGGTTCCGCCTTGAGTTTGCTTGGCCTCTACCCAGTAAGAAAATTTACCATTAGTTGCTAATGATTCATCAATTATGTCTTCATAACTGAAAGTATTTGCACTAACTGAATCAATTGGACTTAGTCCGTCATCATTGGAACTAATTCTATAAATATAATATTTTTCAACTTCAGTTTCCCAGCCTTCAAACTCCGTCCACTGCAGTAAATTTGTTTGCGTATCAGGTTTTTCACCACTTAAATAAATGGTTTTCAAAATATTTGATTCGATTGTTTTAATATCACAACTATCCTTAACAATGGTGTAATAATTATAGGAATTTTGTTGTGGTTGCGATTCTGAATCATCATAAATTATTGGATTTGAAATAAGGTCGGCATAAGATATGCTACTAATTAAATCAATTTGTGAACTGCCAGCTGCAGATCGATATATTTCCCATGTGCATTCATTTACATCTGTATCCACATTAATTTGTAATTCTATTATATTGTCTGGCTGCACATCAGCATTAGCTAAATACAAATTCTCAGGTATTCTATAAGAATAAGTGCTTATCTCCTTTATGCATGAAGTTGATGAGCGATCACCAAAAATTGCCTGCACATAGTATTGATATGTATTTCCGGGAATAATATCCTCATCAATATACCACATTTGATTTGCAGAAATACCATCCGGAGGATTGGAGCCAGGATTAGGGTTTATATCGGCAATTTGTTCAAAATCACTTCCATTTACACTTCTCCAAACAAGGTATTTTTCTATTTCCGGCGTGGAATTTTCATATTGCTCCCATATAAGGGTATCTTGTCGTTGACAAACATTAAAACCTATATCATAAAAAAATATTGGTTTTTGAGGCTGCAGAAAGGAACCTTCTCCCTTATTACCACAACTATCGATTGCAGCAATAGCATATTCTTTTGAAATTTCACAAGGGTCGAAAAAATCATCAACAAAAAATGTATTGTTAATTCCGTAAACAGTATCAAATTCCTGCCAGGTATTTGATTCGTATGTGTATAAAATATACCCAATAACATCCTGGCTTTCAGAAGGTGTCCAGCCCAAAACAGCCTGCGAATTTACAACACTAACAGAATCAAAAACAGGTATTTCAGGATAGCCAACATCCTTAAACCAGTTACCTCTAATATTAGAAACAGAAGAACAAAATGAATTTTCTAATTCTATTTTAAAATTAATACTATCCTTACAAACATTAACAGGCATAGAATAGTTATCTTCAGATGAGTTAGCTATTAACTTCCAGTTTCCATCCGGATAATCCCAGTAAATTTGATAATCGCTGCTGCTGCCATCTGGAAGAGGATTTGCAACTCTCGTCCAGTACAGATCAGCCTGATTGAAGTCGGGATCATTATTATCGAGCTGAAAGTAAATTGTACCAATGGTATCAGATATTATACTTTCACCTGACTGCAGCACCATATCGATATAATAAAACTGCTGCGAATTATTTCCTGCTGTTGTAAGATGGGTGTAGTTATTTATTATGCTGGATGCAGTAGTTCCTATTTCTGTGAAGTTTATTCCATCGTTGGAATGATAAAAAACGAACTCTCCAAAATCGGTTGGAATTGTGGGATTTTCCCAGTAAAAAGTAACAGACCCATCAATATTTACAATAGTACATTTCATCTTTACAGGATCATTCGTCTGGCTATAGCCTGAAAAAACAAACACTAGTAAAATTAATATGATGATGAAATATTTATACAAAGTATTATATGTCAGTTGTTTATTCAAAAATACTAATTAGTGGTATAATAGACAACTATTAATAAAAGTATTAAAGTGATTAGGAATACGAAAATATTTGTGTTTTATTATTCGATATCTCCAACAACTAAATTGCACATATCCTGAAGGTTTAGGTATTTTTGTGCTGTTTGTTGTATGACTTCAGCATCAACTTTCATTATTTTATTAAGACTTTCATTGAAAAAACTGAAATCACTATCTATATCCATAACAGATCGAAACATTTCTGCTAAAGCAAAAGGTCCATCGAAATTTTTTAGAAAGTTTCCGTAGATATAGTTTTTAACCAGGCTTATCTCTTCATCACTAACTTTTTCATTTTGAAGTATATCGATTTCTTTTTTTATTTCACTCAAAGCTGCAGAAGTTTGCTTAATATTTACTTCTGTGGCTATGGAGAAATAACTAGCATGTTTAAAGTTAGAGGAAAATGAGCGAATACCATAGGTCATTCCTTTGTCTTCTCTTAAATTTGACATGAGTCGTGATCCAAAGTAACCTCCAAGAATTGTATTTGTAAAAAGAAAATATGAATAGTCTTCATGATTTTTGCCGATGATTTGTTTGCCTATTCTGATTGCCGATTGAAGAAATTTATCTTTTTTAATAAGAATATCTCCACTAAAGGATCTCGAAACTATGCTTTTAACACCTTCTGGTTTCGTTTTATTTGATTCCCATTCACTACCAAACAGTTTGACAATAAGTTTTTTACTTTCAGCATCTGGTCTGCCGCTAACTATCAAATAAGCGTTTTCAGGATTATAATAAGTTTTGTGAAAATTTACAAGATCATTTCTGTTTACAAAGTCGAAATCAGTGGATACTAAGTATTGTCCATAAGCGGTATTCTCACCAAAAACTAACTTATTAAATTCTCTATTGGCAATTATCTTAGCCTTCTCGGATTTTATCAAAAACTCCTGACGATTTCTATCCCGATGTATTTCAAATTCCTGTTCAGGAAAAACTGCCTTAGTTATTATTTCTTTAAAAAGAGGAAGTAGTCTTTTAAGATGCTTTGTTACAGCAAATAATGTTACAACCGCATTGTCTTTGCTGGTAGAAGTGCTCAAATATGCTCCATAAAAATCTATTTGGTGGGCAATTTTATCTGAACTCAAATTATTAGTACCCTCTTTCAAGAGATCATTGGTAAATGTTGCGCAAAGTTTTTTCTTTTGAAAAGCAGATCCGGCTTTTATAACTAGATCTATTCTTACTACTTCTTCAAGCCCCGACTCTATCAGATATAAATCCAATCCATTATCGAGACAAATTTTTTCAGGATTTTGCAGATATAAATCTTCAAACTTATTGTTTGGAGGACTTAGTTTTCTATTTGGGTGTTGAGTGTTTTGCATTTTTTAGTTTTTTGCCAGATAAACCAATTTATTTTTCTTTCCGGGAGCAAATAATTCCTTTGCCTTTTGTTGAATGTCTGTCTTGCTTACAGCATTATATTTATCTTTTTCTTTTTCCAGAAGGCCAGCACTTTCCAGCATTTCATAATATGCAAGATTCATTGCCTTATTGAGAACTGAAAGCCGTGAAAACACAAGATTGGATTCAATTTTATTTTTTACTTTTTCAAGTTCCAAATCACTTACAGGCTTCTTTGTTAATTCATTAAGTTGCTCGTCAATAGCATATTCTGCATCTTCAGGAGAATATCCATTAATTAATTTTCCGCTTATAATAAATAATCCTTCATCCAAATCGCCACTCACAAAAGCGTTTAGTTCGGAAAACATTTTCCTTTCTTTTACTAGCCGGCTGAAGAGGCGCGAAGAATTACCATTCGAAAGTATATCTGAAATTAAATCACAGGCATAAAATCCTTTTGAATGTCTTTTGTCCATATGCCAGGCAAAATAAATTGCTGTTTGTGGCACATTACGCTCTACAATTAATTCCCTATTTTCAGTTTGAATATCCTCTTTGGTATAATTTCTAGTTAAATTATCGCCCTTTTTTATTTCCCCGAACCACTTTTGAGCTAGTCTAAAAATTTCATCTTTGTTAACATCACCTGCCACAGATAAAATCGCATTATCAGGATTATAAAATTTCTTATAAAAATCTTTTACATCCTGCATGGTAGCATTTTCAATATGCGAGATGTCTTTTCCAATGGTATTCCATCTATAGGGGTGCTTTTTAAAAGCCAATGGCTTTAAAAGCAAATAAACATCTCCATAAGGCTGATTAAGGTAATTCTGTTTAAACTCCTCTATTACAACCTGGCGCTGAACTTCAAGACTTTTAGGAGAAAAAGCAAGGGATAACATTCTATCAGACTCCAGCCAGAAGGCAGTTTCAATATTGCTTTTTGGTAGAGTTAAATAATAGTCGGTAAAATCGTTGTTTGTAAAAGCATTGTTTTCTCCTCCTGCATTTTGAAGCGGCATATCGTATTTGGGAATATTAACTGATCCACCAAACATGAGGTGTTCAAAAAGGTGAGCAAAACCAGTTTTTTCGGGATTTTCATCTCTTGAACCTACCTTATAAATTATGTTCATAGCAACAACTGGAGTGCTTTTATCCTGATGCACTATCACTTTTAATCCATTGTCAAGAATCAAACTATCATATTTAATCATGAGGATAACTTTTTAAGCTTGCAAAACTGGCGATATTATTTCTATGAATAGGCAATTGATTAGCTAATAATTATAAAAATTACTAATGAGTTCCACTAAATATTAATGAATTAAATCTCTAAAAAATTGTACAATTATTTAATACCTTTGCAAGGTTTTAATAATTAATCAGTAATACTCTTACAATATGGAAAGAGATAAAAAAATATTTGACCTGATAAATCAGGAGAAAGAACGCCAGATGAGTGGTATTGAGTTGATAGCATCGGAAAACTTTGTAAGTCAGCAGGTTCTGGATGCAATGGGTTCTGTTATGACTAATAAATATGCCGAAGGCTACCCTGGAAAAAGGTATTATGGAGGATGCCAGATTGTTGATCAAACAGAACAGTTAGCAATTGATCGTGCTTGTGAACTTTTCGATGCTGAGTATGCCAATGTACAGCCACATTCAGGTGCCCAGGCAAACATGGCAGTTTTTCTTGCTTGTTTAAAACCTGGTGATACTTTTATGGGTCTGGATCTTTCTCATGGAGGACATCTCTCACATGGGTCTTTTGTAAATTCCTCAGGAATTTTATACAATCCTATTGCCTATAAAGTAACTGAAGAAACAGGCACCATCGATTATGATGAAATGGAGGCTCTGGCGATGAAAGATAAACCAAAAATGATTATTGCAGGCGCTTCAGCATATTCACGTGATTGGGATTACGAACGTATGAGAAATATTGCTGATGCTGTTGGAGCAATTTTAATGGCAGATATTTCACATCCTTCAGGATTAATTGCAAAGGGTATACTAAATGATCCTATAGAGTATTGCCATATAGTAACTACAACTACTCATAAAACCTTAAGAGGTCCACGTGGGGGGTTAATATTGATGGGAGAAGATTTTGAGAACCCATGGGGATTAAAAACACCAAAAGGTGCTACTAAGATGATGTCGGCAGTTTTAAATTCTGCAGTTTTTCCAGGCATTCAAGGCGGACCATTGGAGCACGTTATTGCAGCAAAAGCTGTTGCTTTTGGAGAAGCATTAACGGATGAATATTTCGAATACATCTTGCAGGTTAAGAAAAATGCAGAAGTAATGTCGCAAGCATTTATCGACAGAGGATATAAAGTGATTTCTGGAGGAACCGATAATCATTTAATGTTGATTGACTTGAGAAGTAAGTTCCCTGATATTACTGGAAAATTAGTAGAAAATACATTAGTGAAAGCCGATATAACCATTAATAAAAATATGGTTCCTTTCGACAGCCGCTCACCTTTCCAAACCAGCGGATTAAGGGTAGGAACTCCTGCAATAACTACCAGAGGTTTAAAGGAAAACTATATGGAACCTATAGTAGACTTGATTGATGAAGTAATCAGTAATATTGAAAATGAAACTGTTATTGCATCGGTAAAAGAGAAAGTAAATAAGATGATGAAAGACTTTCCTTTATTTGCTTAGGAAAGCATAATACATAAAAAAAACCTGTCATCCTTTGGGCTGACAGGTTTTTTTGTGCTCAATAGATAATTAATATGCTTTTGCAAAAACCACCCTTTGTTTGGATGGTTCTCCTGAATAAATACATTTACCCTCTTCAAACTTACCATCAATAGGAATTACTCTGATAGTTGCTTTGGTTTCTTCTTTAATTTTTTGTTCTGTTTCTGAAGTACCATCCCAATGTGCATAAATAAAACCGCCTTTCTCTACCTGCTTTTTAAACTCTTCCCATGTGTCTACTCGAAAAGAACTATTTTCACGGAAGTCGTATGCTTTTTGATAAATATTGTTTTGTATTTGCTCAAGCAAATTTTCTATTTTACCAGCAATATTTTCCATATGAAGAGTTTCTTTTTCCATAGTATCACGGCGGGCAACTTCAACAGTTCCATTTGCAAGGTCCCTTGGTCCTACAGCTAAACGCACAGGTACACCTTTCAATTCCCACTCAGCGAACTTAAATCCTGGTTTATGAGTATCTCTGTTATCAAATTTTACTGAGATATTCTTCTCGCGTAGCTCTTTTACGATAACATCCACCTTCTCAGTAATTGCATTCAATTCTTCTTCTTTGCGGAAAATAGGAACTATAACAACCTGAATAGGAGCTAATTTTGGAGGAAGAACCAATCCATTATCATCAGAATGCGTCATTATTAATGCTCCCATTAATCGGGTTGAAACTCCCCATGATGTGGCCCAAACCAATTCTTGTTTATTTTCTTTACTTACAAAAGTAACATCAAATGCTTTTGCAAAATTTTGACCAAGGAAGTGAGAAGTACCACATTGTAATGCTTTTCCATCCTGCATTAGACCTTCTATACAATATGTTTCAACAGCACCTGCAAACCTTTCATTAGGCGATTTAACACCCTGAAGTACAGGAACTCCAATATATTTTTCAGCAAATTCAGCATATACTTTTAGCATAGTTTCTGCTTCAGCAACTGCCTCATCTTTAGTAGCATGAGCGGTATGTCCTTCCTGCCACAAGAATTCTGCTGTACGCAGGAAAAGTCGTGTTCTCATTTCCCATCTTACAACATTTGCCCATTGATTGATAAGTATAGGTAAATCCCTATAACTCTGTATCCACTTACGATATGTATCCCAAATGATAGTTTCTGATGTAGGTCTTACAATTAACTCTTCTTCAAGTTTTGCGTCCTCATCAACTACAATTTTTCCGTCTTCATTGTTTTTTAATCTATAATGAGTAACAACAGCACATTCTTTTGCGAATCCCTCAACGTGACTTGCTTCCTTGCTAAAGAATGATTTCGGAATAAAAAGTGGAAAATATGCATTTTGATGCCCTGTATCTTTAAACATTTTGTCGAGCACCGACTGCATCTTCTCCCAAATGGCGTAGCCATAGGGCTTTATAACCATTGAGCCTCTTACAGCTGAATTTTCTGCTAAATCTGCTTTTATCACCAGGTCATTATACCATTGTGAATAATTTTCTTCTCTTGATGTTAAAACTTTCGCCATTTTTAAAGTTTGGTATAGTCTTTGTAATTTTTTGAATTAAAAGCACAAAATTACACAATGTTTATAAACTCGCAATACCATATAGTCATGAAAACGTTTAAAAAATTTAGTTTAGCAGTTATTGGCCTGATTTGGGTTTTTGTTTTGAGTTCTTGCTCAACTACATCAACTCTACCTTATGATGATGTTTATTATACACCAAACGGTAATTCTTCTAATCAGCAAACTGCCAAGGTGAATGATGATATTTATTCTTCACCTTCAACAACTGGTGATTATCAGTCTTACTACAAAGGTGAGTCCTCAGGAGTAGAAAAAGTCGCTGTTGGAGATGTTAGCGAAGGAGAATATTATTCAGAAGGAGGCGGATCAGGTGAGGATATTTATTATGACTCTGACTATGAATCGCGTATAAAACGTTTTAGTAATGAGGGTAGTAGTTTTGGTTATTATGACGATTATTATACTGACGACTATAACTGTAATTGTGGAGGTTCTTCCAACTGGAACGTAAGTTTAGGCTTTGGATTTGGATATGGTTACGGATATTATGGATGGGGTTATCCTTCCTATGGATGGGGATACCCATATTACGGCTGGGGATATCCTTATTATGGATGGGGATACCCATATTACGGTTGGGGTGGAAGTTATTGGAATGGTTATAACAATGGTTACTGGAATGGCTATTGGGATGGTTATTACGGTGGTGGTTACTATGGAGATGGAGGTTACTATTCAGGAATAAGTTATGGTCCTCGCGGTGGCAGAAGTGGTGGAACAAATGTTCCCAGAACAGGAAGCAGAGGAGGAACCGATAGGGAAAATCCTTCATACCGTGAGAAAACTGTTGTTGCCGGTGGTGGTGCATTTGGAAGTAGATCTGGTGGTGGTAGCGTAACTAACGGATCGGGAACTCAAGGTAAAAAATCAAGACCAGCCGAATCTGTTAGAGTTAAGAATGAAAATGTTTCAGCAGATACTAAGGTTCAGTCAAGAGATAATGCTGTAAAACAAAAACCTGACAACAGAGAAACTGTGCAAAATAGGGTTAATACTCAAAAGGAAAATGTTAGATATGATAAACCTGCACAGTCTGGTAAAACTAGTACAAGGTCTGCTCAGACAAAATATGATAAACCAAAATCATATAGGTCGTTACCTTCTCAAAAGCCACGTTCAGAAAATAAATATGTTGCTCCAAAGAGAAATAGTCAGACGAAAACCAATAGCAGGTCTGATGTACGTACAACAACACGTAAGCCTGTAAATCAGCCAAATCGTAACTATAACAGGACTACAACAAGGAATAGCGGAAGTTCTGTTAGGTCGAATACTTCAAGGAGTAATACAACTTCTCCACAAAGGACAACCAGAAGTAGCAGTCCTAAGAGGTCCTACAGCACTCCATCCAGGAGTTCAAGTCCTTCCAGGTCCTACAGCAGTCCTTCCAGAAGTTCAAGTAGTTCTTCCAGAAGTTATAGTTCACCTTCAAGGTCGTCTTCTTCAAGAAGTTCAGGTACTTCATCCAGAAGCTCATCTAGCAGATCATCTTCAGGAGGAGGAAGACGATAAACTTACTCTGTATAACACACATACTATATTTTAGAGAATCTTTATTTCTCAAACAATTTTAGGAATTAAAAATGAATCAAATGAAAAGGTCAATAATAATATTGAGTTTAGCAGCCTTCTTTTTCTCGGCTAATTCGCAAACCGTTGACGATGCTTTAAGATATTCACAACAATTTTATGAAGGAACAGCCAGAAATATGGCTATGGGAGGAGCATTTGGAGCCTTAGGTGCCGATTTCTCAACTGCCAGTACAAACCCTGCCGGAATGGGATTATACAGATCTTCGGAGTTAATAATAACGCCAGAAGTTTCTTCATTACTTACAAAATCTACATATAATAATTCATATACAGAAGACTCAAAATCCATATTTAATTTGGCAAACTTCGGATATGTACAAACTTCAAAAATTTCCAATACGGGATGGAAATATTTCCAGTTTGGAATGGGAATGAACCGTTTGAATAATTATAACACTAATCAGTATATGAGAGGTGAAAATCTGGAAAATTCCCGACTCGACATTTATGCACAGGATGCTGATGGTATTAATTATTCTGTTATTGATAATTCAAATAATTATCCCTTTGATTTATATCCAGCCTGGTATACATATTTAATTGACACAGTCCCCGGTTATACCGACCTTTACTATACTCCTGTGCCATTTGCAGGTACTATGCAGGAACAATCCATAAGATCAACCGGATCTACCAATGAGTGGTTATTCTCATTTTCAGGAAATTATTCCGACAAACTGTTTGTGGGTGCGACCATAGGCTTACCATATATCAGGTTCAAAAGGGAAACTTTTTATAAGGAGTCGGATGTAGCTGATACTATTCCCTGGTTTAATGATTGGAGTGTCAAAGAAAATTTAGTCACCACAGGATGGGGAATTAACCTAAAGGTTGGTTTTATTTACCAGCCGGTAAAATGGGTTAGAATAGGTGGAGCAATACATACTCCAACTTATTACTGGAGCTTAAACGATAGTTGGTACACTACTCACAGGGCCGACCTGGAATGGGATGCAAGTAGCTATACATCAGTAACTGGTAAATATCAGTACCGATTGTCAACACCTATGCGTGTTATTGGTGATGCCGCTTTTATCATCCAAAGAGTGGGACTTTTAAGTTTTGAATATGAGTATGTTGACTATTCAACAACAAAATTTAGCGCTTCGGATTTCGGATTTAACGATGTAAATTCAGGAATTAGGAGCTCATATAAGTCTACTCATAATTTTAGAGTTGGAGGTGAATATCGACTCGGGCAAGCTAGTTTAAGAGCAGGTTATAATTATTATACAAGTCCTTATGCCAACAACCTAAATGACGGTGAAAGAATGACAATTTCAGGAGGTATAGGATATAATTTTGGAAGTGCATCAATCGATTTTGCTTATGTGAGGTCGCTTACTGATGAGGATTATTATATGTATTCGAGTGAAACTATTCAGCCCAATGCTGTGCAAAATACTTTCAGAGGTCAATTGTTCGCACTTTCTTTAAAAACCAAATTCTAATTTTGCTTTTTCTCTGAAAGATCATTGTTAACACGTCGGGCACCTTCTTTGGCCATGGATTTTATTGAGTTTTCAAATTGGTTAAAATTCATCTGACCGCATTTTTTATAATACATAAGGGCCATATTAAGACTATCCTGAAGTTCATATATCTCTCCCAAATTAAGAGCAGAGTTGGCAGGAAAATATTTTGAAGTCAAATCCGAACTAATAACAACTTCTTTATAATATTTCTTAGCAATTTCAGTTTTGTTTGTCTTATGATAAATTCTACCGTATCTGTATTTTTTTTCCAGAAGTTGCTCGAAATTTAAATTGGAATCGTCAATATTTTCTAATTCTGTAAGTGCCATATTATATCTGAAACCATCAAAAAGCAATCTGGCTTTTATTAGCGCCACATTTGGAACAGCATCCTGTTCATATTCCAATTGAGCATCCTTATCAATGCCAACATCATTATTACCTGAATTTCCAACTACGGATATCAACTTTTTATACTTATCAGGTTTACCTTCCAATAAAAATGCCCAAGCAGTTTTTCTCCAGGCATCTTTTATATAATTTTTACCCTTAAAGTTTTTCAAAAAAATTGCAAAATACTTTTTTGCACTGTCTGTCTCCTGCTCTTTTAACAAGAAATCTGCATGTAAATAATCCAGAAAATAAAATGGGTAGTAATCATCATGATTATTAATTTTACTGAATTGTTTTTCCGCTTCAAAATTCCTGCCCAACTTAGTTAATATATTGATTGACATATAATTAAATAAGAGATTGCTATCACTCAAAGGGATAATTTGACTTAATATATTTTGTGAATTTTCCTTCACAGGATTAAGGTTTATTTCAATAAAGCCAAGGTAAAACAAGCATTCATTTTTGAGATATGCGTAGTTTGAATCGGCTTCAGCAATTTCCAGAAATTGATATAATTCCTGAGTACCTTCTTCAACACTACCCTCCATTGATATTAAATCTAAAACCCAATCATATTTATCAGGCACTAAACCAATAATTATCTTTAGAACAGCATGTGTTGTTATATTTGGATAAAAATCAGGAAAGTTTGTGCTATTCTTTTCTATTAGTCTGTAAGCTCTGTTAATTTCAATTACAGCTGAGAAATATTCTCCAAACTTTATTCTGGCAAAAGCCCATTGTAAATTAATATTTGCTTTTAAATAGTTTTTATAGGGTGAACTGTTCTCAAGCTTATCAATTGCTTCGAGAGCCTTATCCATTCTGTCTTGATTAATTTGAAATACTTCATCATCTTCTGAAATAAAAGATTTTAAGAACCCAATATAACTTTCCAAATAGGGTATATAAACATTATTGGGGTTTTGCTTCTTTTCTTTATCTAGATATAAATTGGCCTCTTCAAATCTGAGAGACAAAATATACTCATACGACAACTTGCAGTTATCATTAACGTGCAACTGAGCATACGAAATTTTAAAAAAGCCAAATACAAGCAGAAGGATAATTAGTTTTCTCATAGCATTAAAGAGATGTAAAAATAAAAAAAAGGGGCTGAAATAAACTCAACCCCTCTTATTTTTTTTGAAATAATTTATTTTATTATTCGCTATCTCTTTTATCGATAAGTATGCGTCCACAATATTCACATACTATAATTTTTTTATGCATACGAATATCAAGTTGGTGCTGAGGAGGAATTTTGTTAAAGCAACCACCACAAGCATCACGCTAAATATGAACAACTGCAAGTCCATTACGAGCATTTTCTCTTATTCGTTTATAGGCAGTAAGTAGCCTTTTCTCGATAGTTTCTTCATGTTTCTTAGATTCTTCTCTGAGTTCGAGTTCCTCTTTTTCTGTTTCAGCAACAATTTCTGTAAGTTCATCTTTTTTAGCATTAAGATCTTCCTGACGCATTTTAAGATGTTCTTGTGAAGCTTCTATCTCTTCATTTAGTTTTTCGATTCTAATCTCAGCTTCTTTAATTTTCTTTTCTGAAAGTTGAATCTCCAATTCCTGAAATTCTAATTCTTTTGATAAGGAGTCGTATTCTCTGTTATTCCTAACATTCATTTGTTGCTCCTTATACTTGCTTATCAATGATTCGCTTTCTTTAATCGAACCACGTTTTTCATTGATAACTGATTCGAATTCACTTATCTCTGTAGTGAATTTTTCCATTCTAGTTTCAAGACCTGCGATCTCATCTTCAAGGTCTTCTACTTCCAAAGGTAATTCACCTCTTATGATCTTAATTTTGTCTACCTGAGTGTCAATTTGCTGCAATTCGTAAAGTGCAAGTAATTTTTTCTCAACATTTACTTCTTTATCTTCCATTCCAGCATTTTTTGTTTTTGTCATATTATTCTCTTTATCAATGTGTTAAAGAAAAGAAACGGGATTTGTATTCGTTTCTGAAATTCGGATTGCAAAATTAGGAAATTTTTTGGTTAAAATTGCATGAATTAATTCTTTTGTGTATTGTTCTGTTTCATAATGTCCGGCATCGACGATAGTCATAATTCCTTGATGCTCAAAAAACTCATGATATTTAATATCTCCACTTATATATAAATCTGCCTTCTGTCGGGCGGCTTTGTCAATTAGGAAACTGCCGCTTCCGCCACATATAGCAACTGTTTCAACCTGTTTATTTATTAGTTTATTGTGCTTTAAATATTTAATATTCAGCGCTTTTTTTACTAACTGAAGATAATCAGTAATACTCATTGGTTTATCAAGTTTACCTATCATTCCAGCACCTGTTTTTTTATGAATATTATCAAGTGGGTAAATATCATAAGCAACTTCTTCATAAGGATGAGCCTCAATAAGAGCATTTACAACAATATTAGTTTTATAATCAGGCACTACAGTTTCGATACGTGTTTCATTTTCAAAATGGACCTTACCCTGCTTACCCACATAAGGATTTGTTCCCTCGAGAGCTTTGAAACTACCTTTACCTTCTGAATTGAAACTACAATTATCATAATTGCCAATATGTCCTGCTCCGGCACTAAACATAGCTTCACGGATATCTTCGGCATTCTTGCTGGGGCAGAAAGTAACAATTTTATTTAGCCTTGAAATCCCTGCTGACAATATACTAGGATTTTTAATTCCAAGTTTTTCAGCAAGCATTGAATTAACTCCATCTGAAACATTATCTAAATTTGTATGAATGGCATATATGGCTATATCATTTTTAATGGCCTTATAAACAACTTCTTCCACAAGGCTGGCACCAGTAATCCTTTTTAAACCTTTGAATATTATTGGATGATGAGCGATAATTATATCACATTTTGTACTTAATGCTTCATTAATAACCTCAGGAGTAACATCCAAACAAATAAGTGCTTTGTTTATTTCTGCCATTGGATTACCTATTATAAGTCCTGAATTATCATATGACTCCTGAAGATTTAAAGGAGCAATTTTCTCTAGTTCTGTAGTTAATTTTTTGATTATCATTATAATTACTTGATTTAATGCTTATAGAAATCATTTATTTTCTAATGTAAAAATACATTTTATTCCAATATATATTGTGCTTTGATAATTCCTAGAATTTTTTAAATTTGATGCATACAATTTGGGGACTATTCATTTCGAGAATTAAATAAAAATATGCAGACATATCGTTTTTTGTTTTTTCCATTTGCATTAATATATGGTTTAGTGGTAAGGTTTCGCCACTTGCTTTTTGATATGGGTATATTGCAATCCAAATCTTTTAAAATTCCAACAATTGGAGTTGGTAATTTGGCAATGGGCGGAACAGGCAAAACTCCTCATGTAGAAATGCTCATAAGATTGCTTATGGAAGACAACAAAGTAGCAGTTTTAAGCAGAGGTTATGGCAGGAAAACAAGAGGTTACATAAAGGCTGATCAATATTCAAAATATAGAGATATCGGAGATGAGCCCATGCAGTATTACAGAAAGTTCAAGAAAAATGTAACTATTGCAGTTGAATCGAACCGAAGAAAAGGAATTAAAAACTTAATGGAAGATAAAGCAGGCAGTGATGTTATTATACTTGACGACTCATTTCAGCACCGTTATGTTAAAACAGGAATTACTATTCTTTTAACTGACTTCCATAAATTATACAAAAGTGATTATTTATTTCCGGTGGGTAAATTACGAGATATAGCCTCGGCTGCTAAACGTGCTGATATAATAATTGTTACAAAAACAAATAAGGTTTTATCCCCCATTACCAGAAGGAATATAGAGGAGAAATTAAATCCCGAACCCAATCAAAAGTTGTTTTTCTCTTATATAAAATATGGCAATTTCATTCCCTTAGAGGGCGTTAATAAGGGTAGTTTCCCAAGAGAAATAAACACAATTTTGTTGTTTTCGGGCATTGCCAACCCCTATCCTCTTCAGGAACATTTGAGGTTTAGATGCTCAGAGTTAGTAATCATGGATTTTCCTGATCATCATAATTATTCTCAGTCTGATTTAATAAAAATAAGAGAGAAATTTGACACCTTCTTCACTAGGAAGAAAATAATTGTAACTACCGAAAAAGATGCAATGAGGTTAATCAATTCTCCATATATTAGCGAACTCAAAAACTTACCTGTATTTTTCCTGCCAATGTCGGTAGCTTTGCATAAAGAAGACAGGCAATCTTTTAATGATCAAATAGTTAACTATGTTAGAGAAAATAAACTCGACCGTTGAATACATTTTCACCAAACTAGAAAATACACCTAAAGCTGGCATAATTTTAGGATCTGGACTTGGAGATCTTGCAAACGAAATAGAGAATCCTTTAAAAATACCCTATTCAGATATTCCTAATTTTCCTGTTTCCACAGTTAAGGGTCATAATGGAAATTTAATTTTTGGACAACTTAATGGAGTTGATATTGTTGCCATGCGCGGCAGGTTTCATTATTATGAAGGTTATTCCATGGAGGATGTTACCTTTCCCATAAGGGTTTTAAAAAAATTAGGTATAGAATTTTTATTTGTATCCAATGCAAGTGGTGGTGTAAATGAAAACTTCGATGTTGGGGATATAATGTTCATCACCGACCATATTAACCTAATGCCAAATCCATTAATAGGTCCAAATATCGATGAATTTGGGCCTCGTTTTGTTGATATGATTGAGTCA
>PKTD01000122.1 GCA_002869315.1 Marinilabiliales bacterium
AGAGTGATGAGTTCCCACAGGTTCCTGTGCTCGACAATACTAACAAGGTTGATATTAGTGGTGCACAACTTGTAGACGCATTTAATAAAACATTATTTGCAACTGGTAACGATGAGTTGCGTCCTGTAATGTCAGGAGTATTATGTGAACTAAGCCCTGAAAATATAACATTTGTCGCAACAGATGCCCACAAACTGGTAAGATACAGGAGAAATGACTTAAAGAGTGAACAAGCTGCTTCATTTATTTTACCAAAGAAACCTCTGAATCATCTTAAAAATATTATTCCCGATGATGACGATGCAGATGTAAAACTTGAATATAACGAATCCAATGCGGTAATTATATTTGATAATATTACATTAATTTGCCGATTAATTGAAGGTAAATATCCAAATTACGAAGCTGTTATACCTCAGCAAAACCCTTTTAAATTAAGTGTTGCCCGCAAGAGTTTATTAAATGCACTTAAAAGAGTTTCTATTTTTGGAAGTAAGTCAACTCACCAGGTAAGGTTTAAAGTTTCAGGTAAAGAATTAGTTTTATCTGCTGAAGATATTGATTATTCAAGTGAAGCAAGGGAAAGACTTACCTGCAGTTATGAAGGTGAAGATATTGAGATTGGTTTCAACTCCAAGTTTATGCTTGATATGCTTACAACACTTGACAATGAGAATATAATCATAGAGATGTCGGCTCCAAACCGCGCTGGTATTTTATTGCCGGATGATAAAGACAATAATGATGAGGATATTTTGATGCTCATTATGCCGGTGATGCTTTCGCAATAATTATCTTAAAGTAATTACCACTGGAGAACCATTCAGGGCAATCTTTAATTTATTAATTTCTTTTTTATAAGAAACTTCCTTTGATGGATTTGTGACATCAATTACTGATTTGATATTTGCATTTATTGGGATACTTACCCATTTCTTTTCTTTATGATTTGAAGAAGTAGGACGCCAGGCAATAAGTATATTTTCATCCCTAAGTTTGTTCTTATATGAATAACAATAAACTTCATTGTTTTCAAGTATAACTGAAGTAAAATAACTGTCTTTCAATATACTGTATATTGTTTCAAAAACTTTAAAGGAAAGTTTTTCCTGAAAACCGGAAGAATAATTAGACAGTAAACCGCTTCGATTATGCAAAATCGATTCCCAGTCTACATTAGCAAAGAAATACCAATAAAACTCCTTAACTCCGAGTCTGTAAAAAATTAATGATTGTCTTAGGCCATAAATGGCCTGTTCGTATTCACTCACACAATTAGAGTGAATACAATCATCGCCGCCTTCACTGTCAAAGCCATACTCGCTTACATAAATTTCATCTGAAAAATTATTGGCCGCGGCCCACTTTTTCAAATTATTAACCGACCATGTTTCCGATCTTGGATCTTCAGGATTGACAGCAACTCTATCTCCATCCTCATTTATTATATATGAATAAATATGTGTATTAAGACCATCTATTTTATTATTTGGAAGTATATAGTCACTAATGTAATTATTAAGGTACAAATGTTTATTGTAGGCTTGCATTGCACATGGTATTACTTTATAAGTAGTGCTTGTATTTTTAATACCCACGGCCATGCCTTTTAATATTTCGGAATACAGACTCTTTGAATATCCCCAAGGTTCATTGCCTATTTCGATAAGTCTTATTAATTTATTTTTCTCAAAAAATGAAGAGAAATCCTCACCATATTTTTTCGCCTGATAAAAGGCATTAGTCCATTTTGATTCGGGAAAGTAATCATTATTGAAAAGAATACAGGCATCAGTTTCGATTCCATGATCCTGCCATATTGCATATTCTTCTTTCCAGTTAAGCCATTTATTGTTTATACTATCGATTGCCTTCTCACGTAAAATAAATTCCGGAGTATCACCCGGCTTTTGTAAATCCCAGTCTATTCGATGATAACTCCTTGCAAGGCTAGTTATTTTACTGAACTTAGCCGCCCCAGCATTATTACCAATTTGTTTAGAAGACACTCCAAAACCCCATCCCCATATTGTGTTAACTCCAAAACTTTCCTTCCATGTTCTTTTAGAAGCTAAGGCATCTGCGGGTTTTCCAAAAATCCCATATCTATCATATACTGCAAACTCCCTAAAACTTACCTTTTTATAAGGTTTTGGGCTTGAAAAAATTACAATTTGCAGATAGCGGGCATAAATTATAGGGTTGATTAATAAACTTACACTGGCAACCGCTTTCGGATTCAAATTGCTTATTTTAGACCAATTGGTTTTATTGTTTGAATACAACAGTTGGATTGAGTCAACACCTTCATAATTTAAATGTCGGCTGATAATTACTCCAATCTCAATGGGGGAGGGGAATTCAAAATTTATTCTATCAATTAGTTCACCTCCGATGGCAGCAAGTTCAAACAACTCAAAACTTTCTTTGCAAGAAAAATGAATTTCTTTAACCAAACTGTTCTCATTAATTTCTATACCCTGCAGGACATAACTATCTTGTGCAGCATATTTTTTGTTGATAATTTTACCATTCCTGAAAACAATTTCAAACTCTACCTCCGATTGAGTATTTAATTTTAAACTAAAAAACTTTAGGAAATTATTTTCATATAATTTTATGATGGTTTTACCTTTCTTCACAACGGCTTTGGAATTTATATTCCCATCGAAAGCCAAAAGGTATTTATTTGACTCGCCCTCAAGTTTATAATTCTCTTCTTGTAAAAAAATATTTAATTCTTCAGATTGAATATACCTCTCAGGAAGGGCATTGGAAGATTCCCAAAATGTTTCTTCATTACCATCTCTGATAAATTCAATATTACTTCCTGAACTTGCTGTAATTACTGCGTTGCTGATAGATGAGGGTATTATACCAGCATCACTCTGAGCAATAAGATCATATGCCGAGATTAAAAATATAATAAATATAGATAATCGCTTTAAATTCATTTTATAAAATTATAGAAAATTATGGCATCAAATGTGAATCTATGTTTTTGAATGATTTCAATAGGTTATGTCTCACATTAGGATTTATAGTTTCCATGTCTTTTATTAGTTCTCTTGCCTTTGTTCGCATGGTTTTATCATCGTACTTGCATATTTTTTTAAGGGAAGGGTAGTTTTTTATATTAGAATATTCACTTGTTTCTTTATTTGTTAAAAGGATTAGTGGTCGTATAACTTCTATTTCTCCTGAAAACATTCTTAACTTAGGTGGTATGGATGCTATATTTGCATGATATACCATATTGATAATTAGAGTCTCAACTGCATCATCCATATGATGACCAAAGGCTAATTTATTATATCCATTATGCTTTGCAAACTCAAACATGGTTTTTCTTCTGTTTCTGGAACACACAAAGCATGCAGATTTCTTTCCCCTGTCTTCGATTTGGGCAAATGTATCCACAAAGTTAATTTCCACATTCAGTTTATTACAGAAATCAGAGATGACTTTTCTATCAATTTCATAATCCATATCTGTTAAATTGATATGAATAGCCTCCAAATTAAATTCTATGGTTTTGAATTTTTTAAATTCAACAAGGTTTTCCAACAAGCACAATGAATCTTTACCGCCACTAACGGCAACTAATATATTATCGCCATCCTGTATTAATGCATAATCATTAACGGCTTTAGCAAGTCTGTTTTTAATTAGTTCTATGAAATTTTTTTGATATTTTGAATAATTACTTTTATCGCCCATTATATATTACTTAGGCTACTAAAGTATCTTCCTCAACAACACCTTCTTCAATACGTAAGTTATTGATAATAAACTCCTGACGATTAGGGGTATTTTTACCCATATAGAATTCCAATGTTTCATTAATTGCGGAATCACCTTTAAGAACTACAGGCTCAAGGCGAATATTTGGTCCAATAAAGTGCTTAAATTCAGAAGGCGATATTTCACCTAATCCCTTAAATCGTGTTATTTCGGGATTTGGTTTTAATTTATCAATGGCATTTACTCTTTCTTCATCAGAATAGCAGTATAATGTCTTTGTTTTATTTCTAACTCTGAAAAGTGGAGTTTGTAAGATATAGAGGTGACCTCCTTTTATAAGGTCAGGATAGAATTGCAGGAAAAAAGTTAATAATAACAGCCTGATATGCATACCATCCACATCGGCATCGGTGGCAATAACTATATTGTTATATCTGAGGTCATCCATACTTTCGTCGATGTTTAATGCCGACTGAAGCAGGTTAAACTCTTCATTTTGATAAACTATTTTTTTACTGAGTCCGAATGAATTAAGCGGTTTTCCCTTAAG
>PKTD01000125.1 GCA_002869315.1 Marinilabiliales bacterium
AAACAGGAATGAAAAAAAAACTATTGACTTAAAAAAAACTATTGACTTAAAGAAAGTAATAGAATCTAACTTTCCCATTAAGTGTGATTATTTTATTGCAGACTTAAGCAAACTTAATGAAGTACATGAAGTTGCTGATAAACTAATGAAACTGGAAAAGCCTATCGATGTAGTTATTCATAATGCGGGCTTAACGCTATCAAAGCAGAAACTAACTGATGAAGGTTATGATTTTGTTTTCGTTGTAAACTATTTATCGTCTTTTATTATCAATTACAAATTGATGTCAAAACTAAAAAAGCAGTCTGGTGCAAGAATTATAATGAATAATTCGGAAGGTCATAGGTTTGTTCCTTGGGGTTTACGCATGGACGACCTTAATTGGAGGAAAAGACCTTATTCTGGATTGAAAGCTTACGGTTCTGCAAAGCTTGCTCAACTATTATCGATGCACATTTTAAAAGAAGAATTTAAAGGTTCTAATGTAACTATTAATTCCATGCACCCTGGAGCAGTGGAGTCTGAAACGGGTAAAGATAATGGTCTTATATATAAGTGGTACAAAAAAAATATACTTTCCAAAATGTTACGTCCAACTAATATTGCTTCTGATTCACTTTATTATTTAGGTGTTTCAAAAAATATGAATGGCATTAGTGGAAAGTTTTATAGTTTAACTAGTGAGGAGATACCTTCACCCCCTGCTTGGGATATTGATGAAGCAAGAAAACTTTGGAATATTTCTAAAAAGTTGGCTAAATTAATTTGATAAACTAATGGACAAAAATCATTACCATACAATTGTTGTGGGAGGCGGAATAGCAGGCCTTACAGCAGCTGCTTATGTGGCTCGGGAAAATAAAAATGTTCTTCTCATCGAAAAAAATGAAAAGTGTGGAGGACTTGTTAGTTCATTTAAACACAAAGGTTTTCAATTTGAGGCCGGAGTTCGCGCACTTGAAGATGCTGGAATAATTTTTCCTATGCTTGATGATTTAGGGATAGAATTAGACTTCGTGGATAGTCCGGTTAGCGTTGGAATAGAGCAAGATGTACTGCATATAAAAGATAGAGATAGTATTAAGGATTATGAACAGCTATTAAAAAAATATTATCCAGATAGTCACCCAGAAATAGAGGCAACAATAAAAATTATTCGAAGAATAATGAAGCATATGGATGTTCTCTATGGTATAGCAAATCCTTTTTTTAAAGATTTAAACAAAGATTATAAATACATTTTTAAGGAATTGTTGCCCTGGCTTCCCAAATTTATGCTGACAATTGGCAAAATAAACAGATTGAATATGCCAGTTGAAGATTATCTCGAAACATTAATACAAAATCAATCTCTTAAGGATATTATATCTCAACATTTTTTTAAACATACACCTGCTTTCTTTGCACTTAGTTATTTTTCGCTGTATCTCGACTATAAATACCCCATAAATGGTGTAGGTTCATTGGCTGATGGGGTTTGTAATAAGTTGTTAAGCCTAGGAGGGGAGGTTAAAACAAATACCATAATAAAAAAAGTTAATGCAACTGAACAATGGGTTATAGATGAAGGAAACAACAAATACACTTACGACAAACTTATTTGGGCTGCAGATTTAAAATTCTTATATGGAAATACAATAGTACAGGGTTTGCCAAAAAAAATTGAAAGGAATTTTGAGTCAGAGAAAAGGAAAATGCTGGAAAGACGAGGTGGAGATTCTGTATACTCACTTTTTTTGGAAGTAGATGAACCGCTGGATAGCTTTAAAAAAATTGCAAGTGGCCATTTTTTTTACACTCCTTCAAGAAAGGGATTAGGAAATATTCATACACATGATTTAAAACAAATAATTGATAATTGGGATCAATTAAAAAGGGATGATCTATTTGAATGGCTGGATAGGTTTACCAAATTAAATACTTATGAAATCTCAATACCAGGTTTAAAAAATTCCAACTTTGTTCCGGATGGAAAATCCGGAATAATAATTAGTTTTCTAATAGAATATGATATATTTAAAAAATTAAAGTATAAGGGATGGTATGAAGAATTTAGCAAAGAACTGGAAGTGAAGATAATAGATGTTATCACTAATTCCATTTATCCAATGCTTAAAAGTAAACTTATGGAAAGTTTTAGTTTTACACCGCTAAGTATTCAAAACCGTGTGGCCAGTTCTGAAGGAGCAATAGTAGGCTGGTCATTTCTGGATACGATACCTGTGCCTAACAAAATATCGGATGCTAAGAAATCAGTGCTGACATCAATTCCAAATATTTATAAAGCAGGGCAGTGGACATATAGCCCCGCTGGGGTTCCTATGTCAATATTAACAGGTAGGTTAGCAGCAGAAAAAGTTTGTAAATAAATATTTACAGGATATTACTTATTTTCAAAATTTATATGAAATGTAAAAAATAAAAATTAGGTAAACTATGTATAATAAATTAATCCTAATAACAGGAGGATCAAGCGGTATAGGTAAAGCTGCAGCAAAGTTACTTCATAATAATGGAGCCAGGATAATTTTGCAGGCCCGCAACCTTGATAAACTTAAATCTGCAGCAAATCAGATAGATTCTTCTGGAAATAGAGTTAGTTACTATTCTACAGATTTGGCAGATCAAAAATCTGTATTGTCATCTGCAGAGCAGATTATTGATAATGAAGGGGTTCCTGACGTTATTATAAACTGTGCGGGTGCTGGTGAATGGTTGTCATTCAAAGAATCTGAAATATCTCACTATAAGCAAACTATAGACTCACCTTACCTTGCAACTGCTCTTACATGTAAAGTGTTTTTTGATAAAATGCAAAAACGAGCTAGTGGACATTTTATAATTATTAATTCAGCCGCTGCCTATTTTTCCTTTCCCGGTGCAACTGGCTATATACCTGCAAGATATGCAATGTTGGGTTTTTCAAGGGCTTTGCAAGCCGACCTTCATAATAGTGACTTTAAAGTATCGATGATAGCTTTAGGTAAAGTGGATACAACTTATTTCATAAACAATCCGATAAGTGAAGATCGTATTCCTAAAATATCTGACTGGTTAATACCTACCTTGTCAGTTGAGGCTGCAGGAGAGATAGTTAAAAAAGTAGTAGAATCAAAGAAACCTATTGTAATAAAGCCATTTATCTTGTCTGCACTTGTTTTGTTAAACAGATTTTTTCCTCGTCTTTTTAGATGGGTTATGAGAATTACATCCCAAGGATGATTAAAATAAAATTCTAAATAAAAATAATTAAAATGAAAAAATACAGCTTTTTTATAATAATAATGCTAATAATAACTTATGCATGTGATAACCCTGAAAGACCTGTTTATAATCCAGGTCCTGGACAGCCAAACCTAACTTTAATGGAAGGTAACTGGAAAGGTATTGTGGAAGAACATAATTCCAGGGGAAATATCGGTTTTACCGCTCAATTAAGGCATAATATTGTGCTGGAAATGAGAGGAAAAGTAGCGGGTGAACTTGATATATTATATTTTAATGCCTTGGATTCAACAGGACGTCGGAAAGTGACCGATTGGATTGATAAACTTTATGTTTCCAATGGTAAGATTAATTATATTACCAATGACTATATTGTATCTGACTGGAAACAAAAAGATTCGTTAAGTTTTAACTGGTTTCTTCTGGGAAAAAGTTTTTGGGATGATAAAATTGGTAATTATAAAAATTATGTGACCTTTAAACGTGAAAATGATTCACTGTTTATAATCACTGGGCGAATGATTCTGGAAGATACTACATTTAAGGTTGACTATTATTCTCGCTATACTAAATTCGAATTCAAATAAATATCATTTTTAATGAAGGGCTATAATTCAGTGTCTATCGGAAAACTAATATGAAAAAGAAAAGCAAACAGCGTTTTGTAAGAATAGTATTGCTATTTGGTACAATTATTTCCCTCTATTTTGTGCCTTGGACTATCATAATGGCCTGGATTAAACCTTTACCCGAAACTGTAAAAGAGCAAGTTGATGATGCAATTTCTATGGGTTTTGATGGAATAATTGTTTATGTTGATCAATCTGGAATTGAACAAAAATTGTATGCAGCAGGTTTTAAAAACAAAGAAAATAAGATTCCCGCCGATCCAAATTCTTTATTTAAAATTGCAAGCGTAGGAAAATTATATTTAGCAGTTGCTGTTTCCAAACTGGTTAGGAAAGGTAAACTTTCGCTGGATAGTTCAATTATTTATTATTTGCCTGAACTAGATGGGCGAATTGAAAATGGGGAAGATATTACAATTAGAATGTTAGTTAAACATA
>PKTD01000093.1 GCA_002869315.1 Marinilabiliales bacterium
AAGCCCTTCCGGGAGGAAGGACTTTTTCACTTATTAACCTAAAAACCCTCTATTGAGGGATAACCCAAAAAATTAACCTGCTATAGTTAATTGTTCGTATAGAACACTGCAAATATAATACAATTAGTAACCCTAATGCAAATAAATCTAAATATATTTTTGTTAAATTTTATATAAAAAAAGGAAATGAGGTTGTAAATTATTAATTATCTGCACTATAAACGAATAAGCTGAAATTTACTTTGCTGTATTTTCTTCTTTCCGTAAAGTAATTAATAATATCAAATTCAACCTCAATCGGATGCTCTATTATTAATATTCCGTTTTCCCTCAACAACATATTATCAAAAATTAACTCAACTAATTCCAAATAATTAGGCATTGCATAGGGAGGGTCAGCAAATATAATATCGTATTTTTTTTTATGATTTTTAAGAAATTTAAATACATCAGAACGCACTATCCTGTGATTATCCATCTCAAACTTATTGGAAGTTTCCTTAATGAATTTAAAGCATGCAGGGTTCATTTCTACTGAAGTTACTTCCTGACAGCCTCTGGATAAAAATTCATATGAAATAGCTCCTGTACCCGAAAACAAATCAAGAACTACTTTTTGATTAAAATCAACTTTATTGTTTAAAATATTAAATAAACCCTCTTTGGCTAAATCAGTTGTCGGTCTGACAGTTAAATTCTTGGGTGTTTTAATTAACCTGCGTCCATATTTACCTCCGATTATTCGCATTGAACAGAGTTAAATAATGAATAATATAAATGTGGCTGCAAATCATTAAAAACAAAAGAATATTGCAGGTTTTCATTTCTGGAAATAAATGAGAAATCTCTGATATACTGATAAATCATCTCATAAATATTCATACCCTTATTTATGTTTCCTAACATAATAAGTTTAATTTCCTCTGGATTTAAATTTAAATTTTCTATTGATGTAAGTAGGAAATATATGAAATCTTCTTTTGTCCTAAAGTTATAATTATTGTAATAATGAAGTTTATTATCTCGCAAGTTTAATAAATCGAAACTATTATCTCTAAGGTTCAGAAATAGAGTTTTTTCATCATTACTATTTTTATAATTTATCAGCAGACTTTCTATGAAAACAGATGAGAAATGCTTTATTTCAGAATTTGGCCAAAACTCTTTCACTTTCTCAACTACAGGGTTTGGAATATAATATATATTATTTGCAAGGGCATTTGGGAGTTCATCATATATTATCCTAGAATTTTCCATAAATGGCTGATTAAACCCAAGGTATAAACTCTTTTTTTCTTCTTGAAAAAGCACTTTTGGGATTAATGTACTTTGCCTGTTTTGGTAGAGAAGGATAAATCGTTTATATGGAAAAGCAAACCACGGCCTTTCATTGAGAATTAGATCCAACTGCGCAGGAATCTTACTCTCATCCTCAAGTTTATTGAAACTATAAGCCTCAACACCAATAAACTTGTTTCTATCCTCAGAAAATACCGAAAAAACAAGCCCATACAAACTAAGTTGCATGGACATTGTATAATTTTTTGTCTGCGATTCTCTGAAAGACTTATCAATCAGACTAAAATATGGTTTGATTCTAAGTGACATGGAATAATAAATTATTCCCAGTTTCCATCGGTAGATGGTTCTGTCATCGACCCAACCTTAAGACCCGGATACCTGTCAATATCTTCCTTACTTGCTATTAAATTTATAATTGCCTGCTCATCCATTCCTTTAAGGAAAGTATTATAATGTGCTTTAGCTTCGAAAACACCTACTTCAACACCTCCTCTATCTATGGTACCAGCATTTAACTTGAAAAATTCTCCTCCAGAAAATGGTATGATTCCCAGATTTCCAACTTTAAAATCAGGCCTTTTACCAAATAAGGAGTCCATTATACTAACAAAACCCACAGTATCACTAATGGTTCTAACAAAAGTGGTATCCTCTGGATCAGGAATAATTTTTATTACAGGAATTTCACCAGTTTGGATGAATTGTTCCAAACTATCAAAGGAACCTGTAAACTTTTTATTGGCATTCTTATAAAAATACTGCACATTGCGAATATCTTTTAGATGCTGAACAACTTTGGCTTCACGTGCCTTCATTTCTTTTTTGAATTGAACTGGTTCCATGATACTATCATAAACATACCAACCCAAGGCAAGTATTACAACTAATAAAACTAACTGAATAACTGTCTTCATGATGTCTAATAATTTAATTCGACAAATTTATAATTTTTTTGAACCTAATCTTTTTATGTAGTAATTAATTTGATTTTAATTCAATTTTCAATATATTATTTTTGCTCTACAATGTAGTTTTGAATTAAGCATTAAAAATAAACAAATATCAAACCAAAAAAACACTATCACTTTATATCGTTCCAATGTGGAATATCTTTCATAAATTTTATTTCCGATTCTTCATAATTTACTTTGCAGCAATAATGTGATTTCCCGTTGCTTACAATCAAGTAATCAACCTTTAATATAAAATTATATGAGGCTATTTGTTCAAAGACTTCTTGTTTTATTTTTATAGATGGCGATTTAAACTCTAATAATACCAGTGGTTTACCATTATTGTTGTAAACTACGGCGTCGAACCTCTTTGGTAATTCATTAACTATAAGTCCTTTTTCTACTGAAATTAAAGATGGTGGATAGCCCAAAGAATTTACCAGATGATTTAAAAAACTCTGTCTAACCTTCTCCTCAGGACTAAGTTTTATATATTTCTTCCTGAAAATATCGTAAACTTCCAATTGTCCTCGAAAGTTAAGTCTTGTTTTAAAATTTATTTCCACCTTTTAAATAGGAATTAATAAAAGTCGTTTTGCATAATGTTATTCAGATCTTCAAAATTTGAAGGTAATCCTATGGAAAAAATTAATGCAATAATAAAGAATGCAAATACTAAACCAATAACCAATAAAACCCCATAAATAGTAAAATATTTTGCAATATACCTCTGGGCCTCAATTAAATTCATTCGGTCTCTTGCTATATATGCAATCTCAATTTTTCTGCATGCCTGAAAACAAACAATACCAATCCATATGGGCAACCATGCCACAAGTATTCCTACAATTGAAATGGCCGCAAAAGCACCATAAATAATTAAAAAGACACCTATTATCTTAAGCCAATTACGACTCTTATAAAGGGGAAATGATATTTCTTCAATAAGCCTGTCTTCGGTATTAATATTCTCTTCCATTTTTTTATTGTAAAGATAAAGAATCTACTTAAAAGATGAATTTATTTTATAAAAGATATTTAACAATTTTAGGTTTATAATTTTGATAATATCATGAAATCTGACTGCAATTATGTGCTACATTTGTCAAAAAAGAAAAGTGAAAAAATTGTTGCTAAATAAATATTTCTATGTGGGGTTCGGGTTTCTGTTGTGGATGATTTTTGCCGATCAGGAGAGCCTCATTGTGCAATACAAACTCAGCAACGACATAAAAACCCTTGAAAAGCAAAAGAAATTCTATCTGGAAGAAATAGAAAAGAATCAAAATTCACTTAATATTTTGAATAATGATACCACTAGCCTCGAAAAATTTGCCCGTGAGAATTATTATATGAAAAAAGATAATGAAGAAGTTTTTGTAGTTATTGAAGAGAAAGAATAACCTATTGAGGATCAACATCAAATTGAATAAGCACTGATTTATAGGCAGCTAGTTTCCTGTATTCTTCCAAACAATCGAGCAATAGTTTTTTCATGTCCGTCTGACTTTTGGATTTTGGTAATTTTAACATTATATTTTTTATATAATAGAGCCGAATTCTACCTATCATTGGAAATTCAGGACCTATAACTAATTTACCAAATTTTGATTTTAAAATATTAGCAAAAACATCAGCACCCTTATTTAAAACCTTAAAATCTTTATGCTTTACTTTTATGTTTATTAGTCTGTAAAATGGTGGATAATGAAATTTTTCTCTTTCCCTGAGTTGGTTTATATACATGCTTTGGTAGTCGTTGAAAACTACATTTTTTATAATTTGATGATCGGGGTTCCACGACTGTAGGACAACCTGCCCTTGTCTTCCTTTGCGTCCTGCCCTTCCACTCACCTGCGACATTAATTGAAAACTGGTTTCATGAGCCCTAAAATCAGGAAAACTAAGCATATTATCGGTACTCAAAACACCAACTACATTTACATTATCAAAATCTAATCCTTTGGTTACCATTTGAGTACCTGTAAGTATATCCGTTTTTCTTTCTTCAAAATCACTAATAATTTTTTGAAATGCATTTTTCTTTCTGGTTGAATCCAGATCCATACGAGTAATTTTTGCTTCAGGAAAAATCATTTGTAAATCTTCCTCAACCTTTTCAGTTCCAAAGCCCATCATTCTCAAATCCTGACTTCCACAGTCGTTGCATGTTGGAGGTATTGAACTTGAATAACCACAATAATGACATTTCAATAACTCACTGTTTTTATGATATGTTAGAGTAACATCACAATTTTTACATTGCGGAATCCAGTTACATTGTTTGCATTCAATTCTTAATGAAAAGCCTCTTCGGTTTTGAAACAAAATTACTTGTTTTTTCTCAGCCAGGGCCTTGGATATTTTTTTTATCAATACAGATGAAAAATTAGTTTTTATGGTTTTGCGTTTATACTCACTTTTCATGTCAACCACGCTAATTTCCGGCATTTCAATACCGCCATACCGCTCTGATAGTTGAGCGTAACCATATTTACCAAGCATTGCATTATAATAACTTTCGATTGCAGGTGTGGCCGACCCCAAAATTACTTTAGCTTTATGTAACAAAGCAAGATAGATGGAGGCATCGCGTGCATTATAACGAGGTGCCGGATCGAATTGCTTATATGATGAGTCATGCTCCTCATCCACAATAACAAGTCCTAAATTACTGAATGGCAAAAACATAGCAGAGCGAGGACCTAAAATAATGTCATACTTTTCAGTATTTTCATCCTTATCTAAACCAATAATATTTCGCCATATTTCAGCACGTTCATTAGGGTTATATCTCGAATGATAAACCCCTATGCGCTTTCCAAAATATTGTTGTAATCTTTGTATAATATGAGTTGTAAGAGCAATTTCGGGCAATAGATACAAAACCTGTTTGCCCTTTTCCAAAGTTTCTTGAATAAGCTTTATATAAATTTCCGTTTTACCTGAAGAGGTAACACCATGCAAGAGTACAACATCTTTGGTTTTAAAATCAGCACTTATTTTTTTTACAGCATTTTCCTGATGTTCGCTTAAATTAATGTCGGCAACATCCCTGCGGCCTGCCTTAAATTCAAGTCGACTTACAACTTTATTTTCTTCAAAAAGTATTTCCTTTTCAATTAAAGCATTCAATACCGCAGTAGTTTTATTGGACTTCTTTAATAATTCATCCTTTTTAATTCGAAATCCTTTATTGGCCGGAAAACCCGATTGCTGGAGGAAAAACATTAAAAGTTCCAATTGCTTATGTGCTCTGCTACTAAGTTTGTCCATTTCAAGTTTCATCAATTCTTCATCATCGAAAAAAGCAGGATTTAAAAATATAAACTTCTCTCTTCTTTGTTTGAAACCATCCTTGAGTTCTTCCTCCATATAAAGATAATTCTTATCAATCATCTTTCTTAGTAGAGGAAGTACATTTTGAAAGCCAAGCACTTTTGATATATCTCCCACCGCAAGCCTTTTCTTTTGCATTAACGCTTCAGTAAGTTTGAATTCATGCTCATCAAGGTAGTCATTATCAGGCACAAATGATGGAGATAATAACACATTGCTTTCACTGGCAAGTTTTAATGAAGAAGGCAATGCCGCATTCATAATCTCACCTTCAGCACATAAATAGTAGGCCGACATCCAACTCCAGAATTTAAACTGAATTTCGTTGGTAACTGCACTTTCATCAATAAGATGCAGTATGTATTTTGGAGTATATTCAGGAACATTAGTATGAATTTTTTTTATGAGCCCTGAATAGATTTTCTTTTTACCGAACTGCACGGCAACTCTTTGCCCTTCCGTAACAAACTCATTTAATGTATGAGGAATACGGTAAGTAAATGTACCTTTTACAGGCAATGGTATTAGTATATCAGCAAAAAGAGTTTTTCTTTCCATTATGACAAAAGTAATTAATCGTTCACATTATTATAATTTAAACTCATTTTATTTTCAGTTTTATAAAACAAGTCAATTAAATAAAAATGTCTAAGTTTGGCTAAAATTTATTTATGATTGCCAAGCATATTATATCTGATATTATACTACCACTAAAAACCTCTGATAGTGGTACTATGGCATTGAAATGGATGGATGAAAACAAAATATCTCACCTTCCCATTGTTAATGGAGAAAACTATGTTGGAATAATCTCAGAAAAGGACATACTCGATTTGAATAATTATGATCAACCAGTTGGTAATCATGAGCTTAGTTTAGATAACATTTTTGCTTACGACAGTCAGCATATTTACGAACTAATAGAAATATTTGATAAGTATAAACTCTCATTATTGCCAGTTGTAGATAAACGGGAATCATATTTAGGATGTGTTACACTATCCAATTTACTTTCATATCTGGCCACTGCCTTTTCAGTTAATACTCCGGGAGGAGTCATAGTTTTGGAAATGAGTCAGAGTGATTATAATATGACTGAGATTGCCAATATTATTGAATCAAACGGGGCTAAGTTATTAAGCCTTTTTATAGGAACTCATACAAATTCTACTCTTATTGAACTAATACTAAAGATTAATAAAACCGAGTTGGATTCAATTTTACAAACTTTCATTAGGTACGATTATTTAATAAAGGCCACTTTTGGCGATGAGGATGATAATGAGGATCTCAAAGAAAATTACGACTCACTAATGAATTATCTGAATATCTAACTATGAGGCTTAAAACCACACTATTATTTTTACTAACAGCCTTATTTACACAATTAGTATTCCCGCAGCAGGAAGACTTAATTACTGTAGGTAAAATTAGTGTGTCGGGAGATAAAATTACTCACAAACCAATTATTTTTAGAGAACTGGAGTTTAAAGAAGGAGAAACTCTTTCAGAAATACAACTGGATAATAAGATTGAGTTGAGTCGTCAAAACCTATTAAATCAATCATTATTCAATTTCGTTTTCATCGATAAAAAGAAAATTGGAAATATTATCGATATTGAAATAAGAGTTATTGAAAGATGGTATATATGGCCTATTCCTCTCCTAGAGTACGCCGATAGAAATATAAATGTTTGGTGGCAAACAAAAGACTTCAGCCGAATTAATTTTGGAGTAGATTTAAGGATTGAAAATTTCAGAGGTCGTAAGGAGCAATTAAATATTATTGCAAAGGGAGGTTACGACCAATTATTTAAGGTCAATTGGCAGATTCCTTATCTGAATAAAAATAAAACCTTTGGAATGGGCTTTAATGCTCAGTATAAACTAAATCATGAAATTGCTGTTTCTACAGAAAAAAATAAATATGTATTTTACAGATCTGATGATAACTATGCCAGAAAAGTTGGTAATCTAGGAATTGGTTTTATTTATAGGCCATATTTCAGGTTCCTACATCAGGTGAATGTAAATTTTAATCATTTACAAATCGATGATTCTGTGCTTATGGTAAATCCTGATTTTACCTATGGCGAAACCGAATATAACTACTTTTCCATAAACTATACCTATAAACAAGATTTTAGAGATTATAAACCATACCCTCTTAATGGTTATTATTTTGATATTCAGTTAACCAAAATAGGCTTTGGAATAATTTCCGAAGATGTGAGCCAAATAATGTTGGACTTTACTGCAGATCATTATTTTAACATTTATAAAAGATTAAATTTTGCCTATAGTTTTAGAGGAAGGCTCTCTTATACAAACAACTACCAGCCCTTTTTTCTTTCCGAAGGAATTGGTGTAAATGGTTTTGATTTAAGAGGTTACGAATTATACATTATAAACGGACAAAACATTGGAGTGTTTAAGTCAAACTTCAAATTTACTTTAGTCCCAATGAAGGATTTTCAGATAAAATGGATAAAATCAGAAAAGTTTAGCAAGGTATTTTACGGTATGTATGCTAATATCTTCTTTGATATGGGATACGCCAAAGAAAATTATTTTTCCAAAGGAAATCCCTTATCTAACCAGTTGTTGTGGGGAACAGGGGTTGGATTAGATTTTATCACCTATTATGATATAGTTATAGGTCTAAGTTATGCTATTAACAAACAAAATGATAAAGGGTTCTTTGTATCATTAGTAGCGCCCATATAATCTAAATATTAAACCGCCGTTTAAATATTAGGTCGTCAAAATAACTTAACATTTTTTGTAAGTTCTGTTAGAGAGTAAACTTCAATTTATCTTATTTTTGCCTTTGTTTGAAATAATCACTCAATGAAAATAGCAATATTTGGTAAGAAATATTCTCCTGAGGATAAGACATATCTTGAAAAACTTATTTTAAATCTAAAGGATATTAAATCACAACTCTGTATTTATAAACCATATTATGATTTACTACCAAAGGACATAAATTTTCCTTCCGATATCAATTTTTTCACTAATCATGAGGACTTATCATGCTCCATATTAATTTCCATAGGAGGTGACGGAACTATACTAGATACTATTCCTTTTGTTCGTGATTCAGGCATCCCAATACTGGGCATTAATTTGGGAAGACTCGGATTCCTCTCCAGCATTGCCAAAGATGAAATAGAAACTGCCATCCACAGTATTGCAAAGGGTGATTATAGTGTTGAGAAAAGAGCACTATTAAAGTTAGAGAAACCGTCAAACTTTTTTGGTGAAGTAGATTATGCGCTTAATGATATTACACTTTACCGAAACAACACAACTTCATTGGTGGTGGTTCATGTTTATATTGACGATGTTTTCCTCAATTCATATTGGGGCGACGGCTTAATAATTTCTACACCAACTGGTTCAACAGCATACTCACTTAGCGTTGGTGGACCTATAATTACTCCTGGTTCTCAAAATTTTCTTATCGCTCCTATAGCTTCACACAATTTAACTGTACGACCTGTCGTTATTCAGGACAGTAGTAGAATTAGGATAAAAATTGAGGGTAGGGAAGATAAGTATTTAATAACCCTGGATTCTAAACAGTCGTCCATAAATAAGGAAGAAGAATTAATTATCAGAAGAAATGATTTTGATGTTAATTTAATCCAGATGAATAATAAAAATTTCTTCTCTACCATAAGAGATAAACTCATGTGGGGTTTTGACAACCGCAATTAAACTTCTTAACAGTTTTTATCAAAATTCTAAAATGATATTATACTTATGAAGTCGAAAAAAATGATACTTTTGCCGCTCAAAATCAGGAAAGAAGAAAAAATTAATGATTTTATGTTAAAAAGGTTTTTAACTATAGTAATTTCAGTTACAATAATTTCACTTGTGCCATTTTCGGGAAATGCTCAAAGGACTATGGAAGTTGGTGTTTTTGGAGGCGGCTCATATTACCTTGGCGATATTAATCCTGCCTTACATTTTAGTCAAACTCAACTGGCCTATGGTGGTATTGTAAGATATAACTTAAACGACCGGTGGACAGTAAGAGCTTCTTATTACCGTGGTAAACTCAAAGGTGATGATACTAAAACAAATGCCATTGTAAACAGAGAGTTAAATTTTGTTACACCTGTAAATGATATTTCAGTTGTTGCTGAATTTAGTTGGTTTCAATATTTTACTGGTAGTAAAAGAACATATTTTACTCCTTATCTTTTCGCAGGTGTTTCTTATTTTACATTTAAGCCTGAAAATAATGATGGAGTTGCTCTTCAGCCCCTTGGAACAGAAGGCCAAAATACAGGCTTTAACGGAAGGTCACCTTATTCCTTAAGTGGATTATCATTCCCTTTTGGATTTGGTGTAAAGTATAGCCTTAACAAAAGAATAGGACTTGCTTTTGAATGGGGCATGCGCAAAACATTTACCGACTATATTGATGATGTAAGTTCTACATATGCCAACAATCCTGATATTATTGCAGACCCTACTCAATCGCATAGTGCTGGAATGCAAAGGGGAGATGACAAAAAAAACGATTGGTATAATTTTACTGGGATTACTATAACTTATAAATTCAATTTATTCGATAAGAGAAAATGTAATACAACTGGTTTCTAGAAATAATATGATGAGCCTTAAAGAAAAAATAAATATCAAAAAATTGCCTGTACATGTTGCTATAATTATGGATGGCAATGGGCGCTGGGCTTTAAAACAAGGCGAAGACAGAGTTTTTGGTCATCATAAAGGTGTTGATGCAGTGCGTGAAATAGCAGAAACAGCAGCGGAATTAGGTGTAAAATTTATTACTCTTTATACATTTTCCACAGAAAACTGGAACCGTCCTCAAAATGAGGTTAATGCATTAATGTCTCTTTTTGTGGAAACCATTGAAAAAGAAATACCAACATTAAACAAAAATAATATCCGCTTGAATGCTATAGGTGATTTACAAAGCCTGCCTGAGGAAAATTATACCCGGCTTATAAACACTATGGATCAGACAGCAAAAAATGATAGAATGACTTTAACTCTGGCACTTAGCTATAGTTCCAGATGGGAAATTACTAATGCTGTAAATAGTATTATTGGTGATATAAAATCAAAAAAATTAAATGACGTCAAAATAGACGAAGAAACTTTTGCAAATTATTTGAATACCAATAATATGCCCGATCCGGAATTGTTAATCCGGACAAGTGGTGAAATGAGAATCAGCAATTATTTATTGTGGCAAATAGCATATTCTGAATTATACTTTACACACAAACTATGGCCTGAGTTTGGTGCTGAAGATTTTTATGCAGCCATTATAGATTACCAAAGTAGAGAAAGAAGGTTTGGGATGACCAGTGAGCAACTAAAACACGAAGATTAGGGATGATTAATATACTTGGTAAAAAAACAATTACACTATTAACAGCAATAATATTTGCCGTTTTACCTTTTTTAGGTTTTAGTCAGATTAGCATAGGTGACGATCTTTCAAAAATAAGTTATGAACGTCCTTCAGATTACGTAATTGGTGGTATAAGTGTATCAGGAGTTGAGTTTCTTGATAAAAATGTGATTATTATGCTCTCTGAACTCGACATGGGTTCAAAAATTAAGGTCCCTGGGGATGATATTACCGGAGCCATTAGAAAATTATGGAATCAGGGGATGTTTGAAAATATACGTATTACCGCAACCGAAATACAGGGTAATAAAATATTTCTCGATATTTACCTTAAGGAGAGACCAAGGCTCAGTAAATTCTCCTTTACAGGAATAAGAAAAGCGGAAGCCGATGATATTAGAGAAAAAATAAATCTTTCCAGAGGTGATGTGGTTACTGATCATCTTCTCATAAGAACAAAAAAAATTATTGAAGATCACTATGCTGCTAAAGGCTATTTGAATAGTGAAATTGTTATTACTCAAAAAGATAACGATAAAGCAGAAAATTTTGAAGATCTCAATATAAGTATCAAAAAAAATAAAAAGGTTAAAATTGAAACCATAAATATTTATTGTAATAAGGAAGTTACTGATGCCAGCCTTAAATCGGCCATGAAAGAAACCAAACAAAAAGGAGTGTTTAACCCATTAAATCCTATGGGACCTCTTGTAATTGATATGGTTACCGACGTAGCAACACTTAAATTTAAAAAGTTGCAGGACGATATTGCAAATTATATTTCAAAAAATTATAAGATAAATATTATGAAGGGCTCTAAATATATAGAGGCTGATTATAAAACCGATTTAGACTTTATAGTTCAGAAATATAATAAACTGGGTTATAGGGATGCTCATATTATTAAAGATTCCGTTTACAAAATTGGCAAGAGTAATCTTGGAATTGATATATATCTCGAAGAAGGTAATAAATACTATTTCCGTAAAATCGATTTTGTAGGAAACACTATATATACTTCTGAATTTTTGACAACTATTCTAGGAATTAGAAAAGGTGATGTATACAATAAGGAACTGCTTGAAACTAACCTTAGTTATAATCCTTTGGGCTATGATGTTTCGTCCTTATATATGGATAATGGTTATCTGTTTTTCAATGCTACACCCGTTGAAGTATATGTAGATAATGATTCTATAGATTTGGAAATAAGGATTTTCGAAGGTAAACAGGCAAGGATCGACAAAGTTACCATTGAAGGAAACAATAAAACCAATGATCATGTTGTTATCCGTGAGTTAAGAACCAGACCAGGACAGTTATTCAGCAGGTCAGACATAATAAGAAGTACTAGAGAATTAGCAAATCTACAATATTTTAATGCAGAAACGATACAGCCTGATGTTAAACCAAATGCAGCAGAAGGTACAGTAGACATAATTTATAAAGTAGAAGAAACATCAGCTGACCAGATTG
The DNA here is from genome assembly GCA_002869315.1 of Marinilabiliales bacterium. Lineage (GTDB taxonomy): Bacteria > Bacteroidota > Bacteroidia > Bacteroidales > F082 > BM524. Next base: position 12,473 of record PKTD01000093.1, read on the forward strand.
AGTTATCAGGAGGTTGGGGATATGGTAGAGTAATTGGAACAATTGGTCTTAAATTTAACAACTTCTCTTTAAACAATTTCTTTAAAAAAGACTCCTGGAGACCTGTACCAACAGGTGATGGCCAAAAACTTGCATTAAGATTCCAGACTTACGGAAAAGACTATATGAGTTGGAGTGTTTCATTTACCGAGCCTTGGTTAGGAGGTAGAAAACCAAATGCCCTAACTGTTTCTTACTTCCATTCACTTTACTCTAATAGTTACCCCAAATCCGACACTAATTATGCCTCCTTTATAATTGATGGTGTTACTGTTGGTATTGGTAAGAGGTTAACATGGCCAGATGACTTTTTTACTCTTTACCAGGGAATTAACTTCCAGAGATACAAACTTAATAACTACTCTACAATTTTTAAGGTGGGTTCAGGAACAGGTAATTTCCATAATATTAATTACGAAATTAATCTGGGAAGAAACTCAATTAACCAGCCGATTTATCCACGATCAGGATCTGATATTTCCCTGGGTGTTGAACTTACTCCTCCCTATTCATTGTTTAGTAGTAAGGACTATAATACCATTAGCGAGGATGAAAAGTATAAATGGATAGAGTACCATAAATGGAAAGCCAAAGCTTATTGGTATTTCGAATTAATGGATAAATTAGTACTTGCTTCTAAAATACGATTTGGGTATTTAGGGTTTTATAATAGTGATATTGGGACAACACCATTTGAGAGATTTTATTTGGGAGGTGACGGACTATCCGGATATAACAACTTTGATGGAAGAGAAATTATTGGTATGCGTGGTTATGCTAATGAAACAGTAACTCCTGACTATTATAAAGATAAAAATCTTGGAGGAACAATTTTTACTCGATACTCACTGTAATTGAGATATCCTATTTCTTTAAACCCAAGTTCAACAATTTATGCGCAGGCATTTTTTGAGGCTGGTAATTCATGGGCAGGATCAGTTGATTTCAACCCATTTAATGTAAGAAGGGCTGCAGGATTTGGATTAAGGGTATTTTTACCTATGTTTGGTATGCTTGGCCTCGACTGGGCTTATGGCTTTGATCAAATTCCTGGTATACCAGATGCTAATGGAAGTCACTTCCACTTCTCATTAAACCAGTCATTAGACTAAAATTATTGGCAAGATTTTTGATTTTCTTTTTAAAAAGGAATAAAAATTAAAATACAAAAAGATGAAAAGTTTTCTTATTAAATCATTATCAATAAGTAGTTTATTATTAATAATGCTAGTAGCACCATCAACTATTTTTGCTCAGAAAGATGCATATGTGGATACTCAATATATTTTAGATAATATTCCTGAATATAAAGATGCACAGGATGAAATAGATGATATTTCTGCTAAATGGCAGAAAGAAATTGAAGCTAAATACAAAGAAGTAGAGGATATGTACAAAGCCTATCAGGCTGAAGCCGTACTTTTACCTGCTGACGTAAAAAAGCAGAAGGAAGATGCTATTATAAAAAAAGAAAAGGAAGTAAAGGATTTGCAGAAAAAGTACTTTTCTCCGGAAGGAGAACTTTTTAAGAAACGTCAGGAATTGATACAACCAATACAGGAGAAGGTTTATAATGCAATAGAAACCATTGCACAAACCAGAAATCTGGGGTTTGTATTCGACAAAGCAGGAGGCATGACTCTGCTTTATGGAAATCCTAAATACGATATTAGTGACGATGTTCTCGACGAAGTTGGAACTGTGATGCAAACCGTGAAAAGAGAACAGCGAAAGAAATAATTGTTTTGCTTTAACTTGTTCTTACAAGCTCTAATTCACAATATTAGCTTAATGATTTGCAGATTTTTATAGTTAATCCTTAATAATTCTTAATATATTTTAGGCTAGTGCGTAATATGTTAGTATTGGAATGTTTTTTTTATACATTTGCGCATCTATTTAAGAAGAGATTTAGAAGATTTAAATATTCAATAATAATTAGAAATGAAAGCATTAAAAAAAGGAATTCTACTTTTATCATTATTAGTACTTATTTCAGGTTATTCTTATAGCCAAACTGTTAAGATTGGTCATATTGACTCAAATGAAATTTTAGGCATAATGCCAGAAACAGATTCGTTGCAGACAGCTTTAAAGTCGTATGCCGATTATCTTGACCAACAACTTAATACAATGGCTCAGGAGTATCAAACAAAAATGGCTGACTATCAAAACAATGCAGCGACAATGTCTGATTTAATCCGTCAAACAAAAGAAAAGGAAATTACTGACTTACAAGGACGTATTCAGGCTTTTCAGGCCTCAGCAGATCAGGATTTAACAAGTAAACAAGCTGAACTTTTTAATCCTTTGATTGAAAAAGTTAAGAATGCTATAACTGAAGTTGCCAAAGAAAACAACTACTCTTATATTTTAGATGTGGGAACTGGTGCAGTTTTATTTTATGAAAATGGAGATGATGTTCTTCCTTTAGTAAAAAAGAAATTAGGCATTAAATAATAATATTTTAGTGCAAAAAAAAGTTCCGCCTTGGCGGAACTTTTTTTTTGCTTTTTTATCTCTAATCATCATACCAACTGGCATACATATTATAATTATTTGATATGCGATGAACCTCTCCTTCCAGTAAACTCTGATCCATCTCCTTTATCTTTCTGGCAGGAACTCCGGCATAAACACTTCCGGATTTTATAACTGTATTTTTTGAAACTACAGCCCCGGCTGCAATAACATAATTGCTTTCAACTACAACTCCATCCATTAAAATAGCTCCCATTCCTACTAAAACATTATCGTGTATTGTACAGCCATGTACTATGGCAGAATGAGCAATAGAAACATTATTCCCTATTTCAACTGCCGCCTTTTGATATGTACAATGTACAACAACTCCATCCTGTATATTTACATTATTTCCTATCCTAATACTATGAACATCACCCCTAACAACAGCATTAAACCAAATACTGCAATCATTACCTACAATAACATCACCAGTTATTGTTGCATTTTCTGCAAGAAAACAGTTTTTTCCAAATTTGGGTTTTACTCCTTTTACCGTTTTTATTAAAGCCATAATTTTGTTTTAATAATCAATTGAATAATGTAATCCAATACTTTTTTTCCTAATAGTAGCAAACTTTATTACCAGATATGCTACATTTATCAAATTCCTAAGTTCACAAATTTCTTCCGAAATTATTGACTTATCGTATAAATCTTCTGTTTCCTGATAAATTATCTGAAGCCTGTCGAGTGCCCTTTTAAGCCTGATATTTGATCTTACAATTCCCACATAATTTGTCATTATAGATTGTAATTCTTTTTTGGATTGTGTAATCAAAATCATCTCTTCATTGAGCACTGTCCCCTCAGCATTCCAGGCAGGAATATTACTCTTAAATCTCAAATTTTCGATTCCTTTTACGGAATCTAAAGCTGCTCTGTGAGAAAACACTGCGGCCTCCAGCAATGAGTTAGAAGCAAGTCTATTTGCTCCATGCAAACCTGTGCTGGCAACCTCTCCTGAAGCATATAAGTTTTTAATACTTGTACATCCAAATTTGTCGGTTTTTATACCACCACAGGAATAATGTGCCGCCGGAACAACAGGAATACAGTCTTTGGTTATATCTATACCTTGTTTAAGACACTTTGCATAAATACCCGGAAAATGATCCAGAATTTCTTTTTCACTTATACTTGTTGGATCAAGATAAACAAATTCATCACCTGAGAGTTTCATTTCATTATCTATTGCTCTTGCAACAATATCACGTGGTGCCAGCGACCCTAATTCATGATACTTGTACATAAACTCCTTCCCATTCTGGGTTTTCAAAACTGCCCCGCTACCTCTCATTGCTTCAGTAATTAAAAATGAAGGCTTCTCGGCGGGATTGAATAAAGAGGTTGGATGAAACTGAATAAATTCCATATTCTCAACAATTGCCTTTGCTCTATAGGCCATGGCAAGTCCATCGCCTGTTGCTATTATAGGATTTGTTGTGGTTTGGTAAATATTACCTATGCCTCCTGTGGCTATCATTGTTTTCTTTGCAAGTACTGTTTCTACATTATTGTCTCTTAAAACATAAGCACCATAACACTCTATATTTTTACCATTTCGTCTCACATTCTCTCCAAGATGATGTTGTGTAATAAGGTCTATTGTAAATGCATTCTCAAGTACAGTAATATTTTTATGGTTTTTGATTTTTGATGTCAGGGCTCTCTGAATCTCAAATCCGGTATTGTCTTTATGATGCAGCACTCTAAATTCTGAATGCCCACCCTCTCTGGCAAGATTATATCTTCCTGAAGAATCCTTGTCAAAATGTGTTCCCCACTCAATTAACTCCTTTACTCTTTCCGTAGATTCCTTTATAGTAATTCTAACAATTTCCTCATTATTAATAAGAGATCCTGCTTTCAGAGTATCTTCAATATGCTTGTCGTAAGTATCAGGAGAATACATAACAGCCGCAATACCTCCTTGTGCATACTTCGTAGAAGTTTCTTCCAAATTAGTTTTTGAAATTAAATATACACTCCCATGTTCAGCAACTTTCAAAGCATAAACCATACCTGCTATTCCTGAACCAACAACTAAAAAATCGGTTTTTACAGACATTCCTTTTTGTTTCCGACAAAATTACGAAATATGCAATATGGGGAATTGATAATAGAAAGAATATTATTCCCAATTATCCATAAACCATCATTGAAACTAATAATTTAAAACTCCGAAGTAAAATAAAATTTTAAATCTTTATATTTTTGCTGAGCCATTTCGAGTGCAAACTTTGATTCGGCAAGAAAAACCTCTCTTCCTTCTTTGTCAATTGCTATTTGCATTGCTTTACGTGCTCTGAAATCTTCAAGTTGTTCAATATTATCACTTTCAAACCAGGCAGTTTTAAACAAATTAATATTTTCATAGCGGCATTTGGCACCATATTCATGTTCCAATCGGTATTGTATAACTTCAAACTGAAGCGCTCCCACTGTACCAATAATTTTTCTGCCATTATGTTTCCCAGTAAAAAGTTGTGCTACACCTTCATCGGTAAGTTGAGAAACCCCTTTTGCCAATTGTTTTGCCTTCATAGGGTCAGCATTTTCTACATATTTGAAAAGTTCAGGTGAAAAACTAGGCATCCCTTTGAAACTAATGGCTTCTCCTTCTGTTATTGTGTCTCCAATTTTAAAGTTTCCTGTATCGTGAAGTCCTACAATATCTCCAGGAAAAACCTCATCAATAACAGACTTTTTTTGTGCCATAAATGCAGTTGGGCTTGGAAATTTAAGTTGCCTGTCCATTCTCACATGCAAATAATTAGTATTTCTTTTAAACACACCCGACACAACCCTTACGAATGCAATCCTGTCGCGGTGGTTAGGATCCATATTAGCATGGATTTTAAAAACGAAACCACTAAAACTATCCTCATCAGGTTTTACAAATCTTTCTTCAGCCTGCCTTCCAATAGGATTTGGTGCAATTTTTACAAATACATCCAATAATTCCTTAACGCCAAAATTATTTAAAGCACTACCAAAAAATACGGGTGATATTTTACCTCCCAGATAATCATCAAGATTAAGTTCCGGATAAACCCCAGTTACAAGTTCCTGATCATCACGCAGTTCTCCAGCCTTTTCTCCAATATAGTCTTCAAGTTCAGGATTATCAAGGCTATCGAAATCTATACTCTCTTCGATAACTTGACTACCCGGGTTAAAAAGTTTAAGATTTTTGAAATACATATTGTAAACACCTCTAAAATCACTTCCCATACCTACAGGCCAACTTAAAGGCGTTACTTTAAGTTCCAGTTTCTGTTCAATTTCATCCATTAATTCGAAAGCATCCTTACCAGGCCTGTCTAACTTATTAATAAAAACTATAATAGGAATATTCCTCATACGACAAACCTTAACCAGTTTTTCTGTCTGAGGCTCAACACCTTTAGCAACATCAATCACAACGATAACACTATCAGCAGCAGTAAGAGTTCTAAAGGTGTCCTCCTGAAAATCCTGGTGACCTGGTGTATCAAGAATATTAATTTTTATTCCTCCGTATTCAAATCCCATCACAGATGTAGCCACAGAAATTCCCCTTTGTCGCTCAATTTCCATCCAGTCGGATGTGGCCGTCTTCTTTATTTTATTTGATTTCACAGCACCAGCAACCTGTATTGCCCCTCCAAATAATAATAGTTTCTCAGTTAATGTAGTTTTTCCTGCATCCGGATGACTGATGATTGCAAATGTCCTTCTTCTTTTTATCTCACTAAGATTTCCCATACTCAAAAATTGGCTGCAAAAGTAGTAATTGATGTTGAATTGAAAAATTTGTTTTTTCAAGTACATTCATAATAAGCCTATTTAATAATGGGAATTTGTTCCGTTTCGAATAATTTTCTAATTTTGGGAAAATATTTATGTTTAAATAAATATTTTAAAATAATTATTATGGAAATTTTCAGAATATTTGTTGTTGAAGATGATGTTTTTTACGGTCAATTACTAAAAAGGCATCTGGAATTAAATCCTGATAATGAAGTACATCACCTGAAAACCGGTAATGATTGTTTACAAAGTATGCATCTTCAACCTTCAATGATATCATTGGATTACAGATTACCCGATATTTCAGGTATGGAGGTTTTGAAAAAATTACATGCAGACTATCCTGATATCCCTGTTATTATAGTCTCCGGACAAGAGGATATAAATACAGCTGTGGATTTATTAAAAGAAGGTGCTTATGATTATTTTGTAAAAGACGATAATACAAAAGACCGACTTTGGAATGCTGCTAACAAAGTCAAAGAAAACTTCAACCTTAAAAAAGAACTTATTGAGTTAAAATCGGAAATCACCAAAAAATACGAGTTTAGCAAAATTATTAAGGGTAATAGCAGTGCTATTAAACACATTTTTACTTTAATGGAAAAAGCTGCTAAATCGAACATCACGGTCTCAGTGAGTGGCGAAACCGGAACAGGTAAAGAATTGGTGGCTAAAGCAATCCATTATAATTCGCCACAAAGCAAGCATCGTTTTGTGGGAATAAATGTTTCCGCCATTCCTAAAGAACTAATAGAAAGTGAAATGTTCGGGCATGAAAAAGGGGCCTTTACAGGTGCAGCCGCAAGACGAATAGGAAAATTTGAATTGGCTAATAAAGGGACATTATTTCTGGATGAAATTGCTGAAATGGATATAAATATGCAAACTAAATTATTAAGAGTTTTGCAGGAAAAAGAGATTACTCGTGTAGGTGGTAATTCAGAAATAAAAGTTGATCCAAGAATAATTGTCGCAACTAATAAAAAACTAAAGGAAGAGGTAAAAAAAGGCAATTTCAGAGAAGATTTATATTATAGACTTTTGGGTTTACCAATTGAACTTCCTCCTTTGAGGCAACGGGAAAATGATATTTTAATACTTGCAAAATATTTTGCAGATCAGTTTTGTAAGGATAACGGATTCGATAATAAGGAGTTTTCACAGGAGGCAAAACGTAAACTAATTAAATACCCATATCCTGGAAATGTAAGAGAACTAAGGGCTATTATTGAACTCTCTGTTGTTTTGGCAGATGGGAATATAATAGATGAAAGTCATATAAATTTTAATTCCTCAGATACTCTTTCAGATTTTATAATTGAGGATATGACACTTGCCGAGTATGAACGCAAAATTATAAAATACTTTCTGGAAAAAAATGACAATAATGTTGTTCTCACAGCAAAACGCCTGGGAATAGGGAAGTCAACTATTTACAGATTATTGAAGGAAAAAGAACTATAGTATTATGTCAAAACTATATTCAACAGATAAAATTTTGATGTATGTAGATAACGACCAGCATCAATGTAACGAATTACTTCGCCTTTTTGTTGATACTGTTCCTGAGGAAATAGAATCATTAGAAAAGGCGATTTCTAATAAAAATTGGGACGAAGCATATTTAATTTCACATAGAATAAAACCAAGTATGGGAATAACCCTAAGCACAAAACTAAGTGATGACTATTCTAATTTACATGAAAATATCCGCCTAAAAAGAGACCCCGAATCCTTAAAACTTATTTTTGAAGAGTTTAAAAACAATGTATATCAGGCTATTAACCAGATAAAATCAGATATTAATTAAGTAATTACTTTTTTCCCTTTAACAGAAAAAGTTTTGAAATTTTGGTTAATTCCAAGGCTAAAATACTAAACAGTTTTTCAATAATTTATATAAGTCAATCTTTGTTAAAATTGTTTCCCAGTTTGTGGGAAAATAGTAATTTTGCAGTCTTATTTAAAATTATTCTTAATAAGCAAATATGGATAAGGAAAAAGATATGAATAAGGTCCTCGACGAGGTAACATCCGGTGAATATAAGTATGGATTCTATACTGATATTGAAATGGATACAGCTCCAAAAGGCCTTACTGACGATACTATACGATTTATTTCTGCAAAAAAGAAAGAGCCTGAATGGATGCTTGAATACCGATTAAAAGCATTTAAACACTGGCTTAAACTGAAAGAACCTGAATGGGCTCATGTAAAATATCCAAAAATTGATTACCAGGATATTATTTATTATGCAGCACCAAAAAAGAAAAAGCAATTGGAGAGTTTAGATGAAGTAGATCCTGATTTACTTGACACTTTTAATAAATTAGGCATATCACTCGACGAGCAAAAGATGCTGGCAGGTGTTGCAGTAGACGCAGTAATCGATAGTGTTTCAGTGAAAACTACTTTTCAGGATACACTTTCTAAACATGGCATTATTTTCTGTAGCATTAGTGAAGCCATACAAGAACATCCAGATTTAGTAAAACAATATTTAGGTACAGTAGTTCCACATACTGATAACTATTTTGCAGCATTAAATGCAGCTGTTTTCAGCGACGGTTCCTTTTGCTACATTCCAAAAGGAGTTCGCTGCCCCATAGAATTATCTACATATTTTAGAATTAACGCGGCTAATACGGGTCAGTTTGAAAGAACTTTATTAGTAGCCGACGATGATAGTTATGTAAGTTATCTAGAAGGATGTACTGCTCCCCAGAGAGATGAAAACCAACTGCATGCGGCTGTTGTGGAAATTATTGCTTTGGATCGTGCAGAAGTAAAATATTCTACGGTTCAAAACTGGTATCCTGGCGACAAAAATGGCAAAGGTGGTATTTACAATTTTGTAACCAAGAGAGGTGCTTGTCGTGGTAATTCCTCAAAAATTAGCTGGACTCAGGTTGAAACTGGTTCTGCAGTTACATGGAAATACCCCTCCTGTGTTTTAATGGGCGATAATTCAATTGGTGAATTCTATTCTGTTGCTGTTACCAATAATCACCAGCAAGCAGATACGGGAACAAAAATGATACACATTGGAAAAAACACCAAGAGTACAATTATTTCCAAAGGAATTTCAGCCGGTTTTAGTAATAATAGTTACAGAGGTTTAGTCCGAATTTCCAAAAAAGCTGAAAATGCAAGGAACTTCTCTCAATGCGACTCTCTTTTACTAGGTAATAAATGTGGAGCACATACTTTTCCATATATCAATACCGCTAATAATTCAGCAATTGTTGAACATGAAGCAACCACTTCAAAAATATCGGAAGATCAGTTGTTTTATTGCCAGCAGAGAGGAATTGATATGGAAAAAGCAATAGGACTTATTGTTAATGGATATGCTAAAGAAGTCTTAAATAAATTACCAATGGAATTCGCTGTGGAGGCGCAGAAACTATTGGCAATAACACTTGAAGGAAGTGTTGGTTAATATAATTATTAATTATCTCGGCTTTAGCCGATTAACATATTAAAATTAAAAAAATGCTCTTAAATATAAAAGATTTACATGTTTCCATAAACGGAAAAGAAATTTTAAAGGGTTTGAACCTGGGTGTAAATGAAGGTGAAATACATGCTATAATGGGCCCAAATGGTACCGGCAAAAGTACACTTGCTGCAGCCATAACTGGTCGTGAAGGTTATGAAATTACCCAAGGAACTATCGAATATAAAGGGAAAAATATAACGGAGTTAGAACCCGACGAAAGAGCCAATCTAGGTATTTTTCTTAGTTTCCAGTATCCGGTCGAAATACCTGGTGTAAGTATGACAAACTTCATCAGAACAGCAGTAAACTCTCAACGTGAGTTCAGAGGAGAAGAACCTTTAACTGCATCAGCATTTCTGAAAAAACTGGAAGAAAAGAAACAACTTGTTGAAATTCATTCTAAACTTACAAAGCGCTCAGTTAACGAAGGGTTTTCAGGAGGAGAAAAGAAAAAAAATGAAATTTTCCAAATGGCAATGTTAGAGCCTAATTTGGCAATTTTAGATGAAACTGACTCAGGACTTGATATCGATGCATTAAAGGTTGTTGCTAAGGGTGTAAATGCATTACGTTCTTCTGACAATGGCTTTGTAGTAATTACACATTACCAAAGACTTTTAGATTATATTGTGCCTGATTTCGTGCATGTTATATACGACGGACGCATAGTAAAATCGGGTGGTAAAGGATTGGCCCATGAACTCGAAGAAAAAGGCTACGACTGGATTAAAGAACAATTCGACAATTAATATTTTTGAAATGTTAAATAAAAACGATAATATATTAAAAGATCACCTTCTTAATTATTATGATCAAAGCAAAGACCTGCTAAATAAAGACATGTCGGATGCAGTTCGTAAATTAAGAGAGGATGCTTATACTTATCTAAAAAATAATAATCTCCCCAGCAAAAGAGATGAAAAGTGGAGAAGCACTAATTTAGAGCATCTCTATGCTCAAACACCAAGCCTGGACTATAAACCAAGTGTATACGATAAAAGTCAGGAAGAGATTTTTGTTTGTGAAGTACATGGCTTTGAAGCACAAAGATATTCCATGCTAAATGGTTGGTATTATGGCCCTGAAAGTGAAAAACTTAAGATTTTTGACAACGGACTTATTGTTGGAAGTATTATTGAAGCACAAAAGCAATATCCTGAACTTTTTAATAAATACTTTAATAGTGTTGCCAAAACTAGTACTCACGGTTTAACAGCCACTAATGCAGCATTATTTAAGGATGGCTTTTTTGTGTATGTTCCTGATAATGTTGTTGTGGAAGATACTATTCAACTTATCAAAATGATAAACAAAGAAGAAAACATGTTTATCAATTCCAGAAACCTGATAATTCTGGGAGAAAATAGCGAACTTTCTTTCCTGCATTGTGATGATTCAATAAATCATAGTCCTAACTTACTAAACACCGTAACTGAGTTTATTATTTCAGAAAATGCTCATTTACGATTAAATAAATTACAGAATCTTAATGACTCTACTTCTCTGATAAACAGCACTTTTATAAAACAGCATAAAAATAGTACGTCTAAAGTAAATGTTATTACTTATAATGGCGGATTAATCAGGAATGAAATATATGTTGATTTAATTGGTGAAGCTGCCGATGCGGATCTTAATGGTATTTACCTAATGGATAAAAACCAACATATCGACAATCAGGTATTTGTTAATCACGCTGTTCCAAATTGTACAAGTAGTGAGTTGTTCAAAGGTGTTTTAGATGATAAGGCAACCGGTGTATTTAATGGTTATATTTTTGTTGAACGAGATGCACAAAATACTGCAGCTTTTCAGCAAAACAATAATATTCTGATGAGTTCGGATGCTAAAATTGATACACAGCCATTTCTCGAAATATATGCTGATGATGTAAAGTGTTCTCATGGAGCAACTGTGGGACAATTGGATACTGAGGCATTGTTTTATATGAAGCAAAGGGGAATAAGTAATGATGATGCACGACTGCTATTAATGTTTGCTTTTACGGCAGAAGTTACTTCAAAAATAAATATTGAAGCTTTACGCTTAAGCATAGAAGATATGATCAAAAAACGTCTTCGTGGTGAACTTTCAATATGCGAAAAATGTGTACTTCATTGCAGTGTTCCTGAATACCCCATGGAGTTTGATATTGACATGAGTAAAGTTTAATCCGATGGGATTTGATATCGATAAAATAAGAGCCGACTTCCCCATACTTAAAAGAGAAGTATATGGAAAGCAATTAATATATTTCGATAATGGGGCTACAACGCAAAAGCCTCAGCAAGTAATTGATTGTATTACAAATTACTACTTATACAAAAACAGTAATGTACACCGAGGTGTCCATAAACTAAGTGTTGAAGCAACAACAGACTTTGAAGAATCACGAAATTATATTGCTGAATTTATAAACGCAGAAAGCGAAAAAGAAATCGTTTTTACAAGTGGAACTACTGAATCCATAAATCTAATTGCAAATAGTTTTTCTAACCTTCTTGATAAAGGAGATGAGGTTCTGATAAGTTCAATGGAACACCATTCGAATTTCGTTCCCTGGCAACAATTATGTGAAAATACTGGTGCAAAATTAAAAATAGTACCTGTAAATGATAATGGCAGTCTCGACATGGATTTTCTGGATAGTCTGCTGAATGAAAAGGTTAAACTACTAGCTATCACACATATCTCCAATGTGATGGGTACAATAAATCCCATTAAAGAAATAATAGCAAAAGCACATAATTATGGAATTCCTGTTCTTGTGGATGGCGCACAGGCAATTGCTCATATTGAGATAGATGTAAAAGAGCTGGATTGTGAGTTTTATTGCTTTTCTTCACATAAAGTATATGGACCAATGGGGTTCGGAGTTCTTTATGGGAAATCTCATTGGTTAAACAATTTACAACCCTATCAATATGGTGGAGAAATGATATCCACGGTAACAATTGACAAAACTACTTTCAATGAAATCCCATATAAGTTCGAGGCAGGAACACCTGATGTACCTGGAGCTCTTGCAACGGTTGAAGCTCTCAAATACATAAAAAATATTGGTATCAAAAATATTGTTGAATATGAAGATGAGTTGCTGGTTTATGCAACACAAAAACTTCTGGAAATCGACAATATGAGAATTATTGGCACTGCCCATCATAAAACTTCTGTGATATCATTTTTAGTAGGCGATATTCATCCCTATGATATAGGAACTTTACTCGATCAGATGGGAGTTGCAGTAAGAACCGGTAACCATTGTGCACAGCCGCTTATCGATAATTATTGTATTCCTGGAACGGTAAGAATATCATTAGGGATATACAATACCAAGCAGGAAATTGATATTTTTATAGAAGCATTAAACAAAACGCTGGCCATGCTGGCATAAATATTCTTTTATGACAATTGAAGAAAAAGCAAATTCGCTTGTTGATGAATTTCAGATGTTTGACGAATGGATGGATAAGTACTCATACATTATTGAACTTGGCAAAGAGATGCCATTGATTGATGAAAAGTATAAAGACCCACAGCACCTCATCAGCGGATGTCAGTCGAGAGTATGGCTTTATGCTGAAATATCTGATGGGAAAGTAAAATTTACTGCCGACAGCGATGCAGTAATTACAAAAGGTATAATCAGTTTACTGCTGAGAGTAGTTTCAGGCGAAACTCCTAATGATATTGCTAATGCCGACTTCAGTTTTATTGAAGAGATTGGATTGAAAGAACATCTTTCACCCACTCGTGCTAACGGCCTTGTTTCAATGATGAAACAGATAAAATTATATGCAAAGGCATTCCAATTAAAAAGTAATTAATAGACATATTTGATATAATATTCGAATACAAATCAGAATCACATGGATAAACAGCAGATAAAAGAACTGGAAGAAAAAATAGTAGTTGTATTAAAGAATATATACGACCCTGAAATACCTGTAA
>PKTD01000254.1:0-26229 GCA_002869315.1 Marinilabiliales bacterium
AAACTTTCCGGTAAAACAGAGAGTGGTTGGTCTATAGGAATAATGGAAAGCCTTACTAATAATGAATGGGCTGAAATTGACAGCATGGGTGTAAAAAGGAAACAACTTGTGGAACCTATGACCAATTATTTTAATACACGACTCCAAAAAGACTTTAACGAAGGTAAGACTATGGTTGGTGGTATGATTACCGCAACAAATCGTTTTATTAATGACACAAGTCTCAATTTTCTTCCAAAGTCTGCCTATTCAGGAGGGATTGATTTTAATCATTATTGGTCAGACAGAGCATTTAATTTACAAGCAAACATTACGGGAAGTTTTATTGAGGGTGATAGTCTGGCAATTTTAGAAAGACAACTTGCTCCCCAAAGGTATTTCCAGCGACCAGATGCAAACTATCGAAATGTAGATAGTAGTTTAACACAAATGTCAGGAATGGGTAGTTCCATAAAGTTTGCAAAAATAGGAAGGGGTCATTGGAGATACGGAACTAGAGTTGCTTTAGTTAGCCCAGCTATGTCGGTGGGTGACCAGGGATTTATGAACAGAGCGGATTATATCGAAGAATCTGTTTGGCTGAATTATTTAATATGGGAACCATTTTCCGTTTTCAGAAATATGAATATAAATATGTCACAATGGTCAGGATGGGATTTTAATGGTAGATATATATATTCAAGTGCACAATTTAGTACTCATTTCCAACTGAAGAATTACTGGTATGTGAATGTGAGTTATAACTATCAGTTTTTTGATATCGACCGGCATCAATTGAGAGGAGGACCTGCATTATATGCGCCATCATTATTTAGAATGACATACTCCTTTAGCACTGATGCACGCAAGAAATTTGTTTTTAATGCATTTTATCATCGTGGCTATGGAAAAAAGTCATGGCGCGAAGCAGAAGATATTGGTTTTGAAATATCCTACCGACCATTTCCAAGTTTAGAATTATCAATCGACCCGGTATATGTTTATGATCAAGAGGGATATATCTATATCGACACTAAATCATTTGAAAATGAGAATGTTTATATAGTTTCCAATTTATATCGTAAAAGTTTACAATTTAATTTCAGAATCAATTATAGTATCACTCCTGACCTATCTATACAATATTGGGGTCAACCTTTCTTTTTCTCAGGTGATTATCATAATTTCAAAAAGGTAACTGATGCCGGAAATACTGATTTTAACTCTCAATTTACTGTATATAGCGATAATCAATTATCATATAATTTGGAAGACGATATGTATAATATTGATGATAATGAAGATGGTATAGTTGATTATAGTTTTGAAAATCCTGATTTTAGTTTCTATGAATTCAGAAGTAATTTTGTTGTAAGATGGGAGTATATACCTGGATCAACAGCATATTTCGTATGGTCACAAGGGCGTAATGGTGATAATCCTGATGGAAGTTTTTACCTAAACGACAGAATAGAAAGCCTTGCAAATGCAAAGGCTTCAAATGTATTTTTATTAAAACTTTCTTACCGTTTGAGCCTGTAAAGCAAGATTTATTCGGCCTTAGGATAATCAATATAACCTTTCGGTCCTGTAGAATAATAAGTAGAAGTATCAGCTTCTGTCAAAGGGATATTATTACGAAATCGATTTACCAAATCAGGATTGGATATAAAGGCTGTACCAAAAGCCACTAAATCAGCATCCCCGTCATTTAAAACCTGGTTCGCAGTTTCGTAACTAAAGCCTCTGTTTATCATTAAGGTCCCTTTATAAATGGGGCGATATCTCTTAGCAATATTCTTCTCTGCAAATTCTGCTGAGGCTGCAGTTCTGCCTGGTTCAGAAAGATGAAGATAAGACAGTTTATATTTATTCAGTTTGTCTATCAGATAGTCGAATGTAGGAATAGTATCTTCAGTAACAACCATATCATGTTGTCCGTGATATGAAGGATTAAGCCTTACTCCTATTCTATTCTCGGGGACTACCTTTTTCATTTCATCAATAATCTCCAATAAAAAGCGACTTCGGTTTTCTATACTTCCTCCATATTCATCTGTCCTAACATTGGAGCAGGGTGCAATAAACTGGTGAATTAAATAACCATTTGATGCATGAATTTCAACACCATCAAAACCTGCTTTCATTGCATTTGCTGCTGCCCATTTAAATTCCATGATTACCATTTTTACTTCGTCAATGGTCATTTCATGAGGAGTTGGAGATTTCTTTTTACCATTTTCGGTACGTGCCCAATAATCTAATTCCAATGCTGAAGGAGCCCATGGCAAATTTCCATTGAGGAAGTCAGGGTGTGATATCCGTCCCACATGCCAAAGTTGAAGAAATATTTTTCCGCCTTCTCTGTGTACAGCATTTGTTACCTGCTGCCAAGCAAAAGTTTGAACCTTATTATAAATACCTGGAGTATTTGGATAGCCAACTCCCATAGTGGATATTTGCGATCCCTCGGTAATTATTAAGCCTGCGCTGGCGCGCTGCTCATAATACTCAGCAGTTAAAGGTGTTGGAATATGAGCCGGATTATCGGAACGTCCTCTTGTTAATGGAGCCATAACTACGCGGTTGCTTAATAGCAAATCCTGCATAGGATATGGCTCTAATAATTTTGCCTTCTGCATTAATATAAATTTCTATAAATGAATTACTTCCCCATAGGCATCAGCTACTGCTTCCATAACAGCTTCCGACATAGTTGGGTGTGGATGTACAGTTTTAATAATCTCATGTCCGGTTGTTTCCAGTTTACGGGCGGCTACAACTTCTGCAATCATTTCGGTAACATTATCACCTATCATCTGACAACCAAGCCACTCACCATATTTGGCATCGAAAACAACTTTAACAAAGCCATCTTTTTTACCTCCTGCACTTGCTTTACCTGATGCAGTGAAAGGAAACTTTCCTACTTTCAATTCATAACCTGCCTCTTTAGCTTCTGCTTCGGTCATACCTACAGAAGCAACCTCTGGTGAAGTATATGTACAAGCTGGAATATTTCCGTAATCAATAGGCTCAACTTCAATTCCGCTAATCTTTTCAACACATGTTATTCCTTCATGTGAGGCAGTATGCGCCAATGCCGGTCCATGAACAATATCACCAATGGCATAAACACCATCAACATTAGTTTTATAGAAATCATCAACAATAACTTTTCCTTTTTCAGTTTTTACACCTACGTCTTCTAAACCAATTCCCTCCAGGTTTGTTTCTATACCTACAGCTGAAAGAACTATGTCAGCCTCAACAACTTCATTACCCTTTTTGGTTTTAATATTAACCTTACACTTCTTTCCTTTGGTATCAACACTTTCTACGGCTGAGCCTACCATAATCTTCATTTTCTCCTTTTTGAAGGCACGGGCTAAAGTTTTGCCTACTTCAGCATCTTCCAGAGGAACTATAGTAGGTAAGTATTCTACTAAAGTAACATCAACACCTAGGCTATTATAGAAATACGCAAATTCAGACCCTATGGCGCCTGATCCCACAACAACCATACTTTCAGGGAGTTTTTCCAGAGTCATGGCCTGACGATAACCGATTATCTTTTTACCATCCTGTGGCATATTTGGTAACTGCTTAGATTTTGCCCCTGTAGCAATAATAATATGGTCGGCTTCATAAGTTGTTGCTTTACCCTTAGAATCAGTAACCTCAACCTTTTTACCTTTGGCTAGTTTACCAAAACCATTGATAAGTTCAATTTTATTTTTCTTAAATAAGAACTGAACACCCTTACTCATTCCATCGGCAACAAGTCGGCTACGCTTTACCATGTCAGTTAAATCCGGAGTAATATCTCCCCCAATTTTAACACCATAGTCTGCAGCATGCTTTGCATAATTATACACCTGAGCACTTTTTAGTAATGCTTTTGTAGGAATACATCCCCAGTTTAAGCAAATACCACCTATTTCAGATTTCTCAACAACGGCAACTTTTTTTCCTAATTGAGATGCTCTAATTGCTGCTACATAACCTCCCGGGCCTGAACCAATTACTATTATATCGTATTTCATCTTACTAATAATTTTTTGTTCTATTTCCTTTTTTGTAGGAAAATGAAATTTTCGCTGCAAAAATAATCATTCTATTTCAGTTAGCACATGATTTTCTTTGCTAATTTTGATTGATTAAAAATAAGATTAGCTAATGTTAACAGAAAACAATAAATCAATTCTGAAAAAAACAGAGAAGTTTGTAAAAGAGATACTGCAAAATGCTGAAGGAGGACACGATTGGTGGCATATTGACAGAGTTCGTAAAACATCAATGAAAATAGCAGAAAATGAGAATGCAGATATTTTTATTGTAGAACTTGCCGCCCTTTTGCATGATATTGCAGATTCTAAATTTCATAATGGAGATGAAGAAAAAGGACCTGAAGTTGCAAAATCTTTCCTCCAATCTCTGGAAACAGATAAAAACACCATACAACATATTGAAGATATAATCAGAAATATTTCATTCAAAAATTCATTTGAGAATCAGAATTTCAATTCCAAAGAGTTGGAAATAGTTCAGGATGCAGACAGACTTGATGCAATAGGAGCAATTGGAATAGCTCGCACTTTTAACTATGGGGGACACGTTGGAAGTGAAATATACAACCCTGATATAAAGCCCGTTAATTACAAAAACAAAGCAGACTACAAAAAAAGTAAAGCTCCAACTGTAAATCATTTTTATGAAAAGTTACTTTTACTTAAAGACAAAATGAATACTGAAACAGCAAAAAAAATGGCTCAAAAAAGACATGATTTTATGTTGAGTTTTCTGGATCAGTTTTATGAAGAATGGGGATAAAATATTCTATTATAGTCTAGATAAAATAAAGTAATTTTGTAATAATTCATGAAGTTGTTTCTAAAATACCTGGTTTTTTTAATACTGATGATACAGTTTCATCAAACAATTGCTCAGTCGCTGTCAAGCAATAGTAAAAAGGCAATCAAATTTTATAAAGAAGCAGAATCTTTTTACCGTCAACAGGATTATAAATATGCAGAAGATGCCTTGAATAAAGCACTGAAAAAAGACGAAAATTTTAAGGAGGCCATGCTTTTACTTGGCGATATTTTAAGGGACCAAAATAAACTTATACCTGCAATTAATATTTATAAAAAACTACTTTTAACAGATTCATTGTTTTATCCAAAAACATATTACTTTCTTGCCAATCTTTATTTGGAAATTGAGGATTACGAGCAGGCGGTATTTACTTATGATCTATATTTAAAAGTGCCTGATAAAAGCATTATCGAATCCTCCCATGCTGAGGCAGCCTACAAAAAAGCTGTTTTTATAAAGAATGCCATAGAAAATCCTATGGATGTTGAAATTAAGAGGCTTGATTTCCCGCTTAACTCTAATAATGAAGAGTATATAAACTATGTAAGTCCCTCCGAAGATTATATGGTATTTACAAGAAAAGATTATGGAGATTTGGGTGTTGCAAGCAGTTATTTCAGAGAGTACTTTATGGAAAGTAAAAAGTTAAATGAAAGATGGGATAATCCAGCCGAAGTACATCTGCCAAATGCTAAAGGAAATACAGGCGGAATGTCTTTAACCTTTGATGGGAAAAAAATGTTTTTCACGGGTTGTAACTGGTCAAATAACCATGGTAGTTGTGATATTTATTTTAGTAAAAAACAATCGGGAGAGTGGAGTGAAGTTACTTTAATGGGCTTAGGAATTAATTCTAACGCCTGGGATTCACAGGCATCAGTATCCGCTGATGGAAATACTATGTACTTTTCTTCCAAACGAAAAGGTGGAAAAGGAGGATCCGACATTTGGAAAAGCGAAAAACTGGAAAACGGGCAGTGGAGTCCGGCAATAAATCTTGGCGACAGCATAAACAGTGCAGCCAATGAAATGGCTCCATATATTCATCCCGATGGAAAAACTTTATATTATTCGTCTGACAGATTTATGGGCATTGGTGGTTATGATTTATTTATATCCAGAAAAGATATTACAAATCAATGGACAAAAGGAAGAAACATGGGATACCCGATAAACACTAAGTATGATGAGATAAACATCTTCCCAGCAATGGATGGGAAAAAAGCCTGGATTTCCTCCAACCGTAATGCCGACTCCACTGTTTACGATATTTATTCACTGAAATTAAACAACCTAAACAAACCACAAAAGATTATATTTTTCGCAGGTAAGGTAATCGACAAAATAACAAAATCTCCACTCAATTCAATTGTTCAGATAACTGATCTAAAAAATGGTAAAATATTCAGTAACAGCGAGTCTGATGAAGGCGATGGTAGTTTTATTTCGGTACTATACCCCCATAGGAATTACGCTTTTAATATTACAAAAGAAGGTTACTTATTATACTCATCAAGCTTGTATTTCGATAAAGAAGAAGTAAATTATAATCGCGTTTTTGAATTAAGCAGAATAGAGAAAGGATTGTCTGTAAGTCTTCATAATGTTTACTTCGATACGAACAAATGGAATTTAAAATCAGAGTCCTACCCGGAGTTGAACAAAGTTTTTCTGTTGATGAAAGATAATCCCAAACTAAAATTTTTAATAGAAGGCCACACTGATAATACGGGTACAGAAAAAAATAATTTGGAATTATCTGAAAAAAGAGCAAATGCTGTGAAAGATTATTTAATTTCCAAAGGTATTTCTGGGGAAAGACTATCTCATGTTGGAAGGGGCTCTGAATTTCCTATTGCAGATAATAATGATGAAAAAGGAAGGTCATTAAACCGCAGAACCACTATTATTGTGAAATAAATAACATAATTTGAGAAATTATTTATATTAGTTTATTAATAAAACTCTTTTTAATCAAGGCAAAAAATTAATATTACCATTTCTAAACTCACAAAAAAACTGCATTGTGTTATTAAACTAATCTTGTCTAATACGCTGATATTATATATCTTATTTCAATAATTAGCAAAATCCCGAACAAGTTTTTCGGATTATGAAAAGTGATATATAAATAACATTTATATGTTCTTTAAATCGGTTTTAAATTAGCCCACACTAGAAAAAAAACCAATATTATTCTGTATTTTCGTGGCAATAAAATTTGAATTAAATTTTCTAAATATTATGGCAAAGGTCAGAGGAGCAATAGTAGTTAACGAAGAAGGATGTAAAGGATGCGGAGTATGCGTCCCTGCATGTCCTACAGACGTTATCGAACTTGCATCAGAAGTAAATGGAAAGGGTTACCATTATGCTTATATGGAAAACCCTGAAGCTTGTACCGGATGTACTAACTGTGCAGTTGTATGCCCTGATGGCGTAATCACGGTTTACCGTGTAAAAAAAACTGCTTAAAAAATAACAAATATGGGTGAATTAAAATTAATGAAGGGAAACGAGGCCTTGGCGGAAGCGGCTATCAGGGCAGGCGCCGACGGTTACTTCGGTTATCCCATCACGCCTCAATCTGAGGTTATAGAATATTTAATGGCTGAAAAACCTTACGAAAGAACAGGTATGGTTGTATTACAAGCCGAGAGTGAGGTTGCTTCCATTAATATGTTATATGGTGGTGGCGGAACTGGTAAAAAAGTTATGACTTCCTCTTCCAGTCCTGGTATCAGTTTAATGCAAGAAGGTATTTCTTATCTTGCAGGAGCAGAAATTCCATGTGTAGTGGCAAACGTTGTTCGCGGTGGCCCTGGTCTTGGCGATATCCAGCCTGCTCAGTCAGATTATTTCCAATCAGTTAAAGGAGGAGGCCATGGTGATTATCGTTTACCAACTCTTGCCCCTTCTTCTGTTCAGGAAATGTCGGATTTTGTTCCTATTGCATTCGATTTGGCTTTTAAATACAGGACACCTGTTTTAATAGTTTCAGACGGTCTTATTGGCCAGATGATGGAAAAGGTAGAATTATTCGACCAAATGCCTCGTTTAACAGATGAAGAAGTGTTTGAGAAGTATCCTTGGGCAACAAATGGAAAACCAAAGGGTGGCGAAAGAAGAATAATAACTTCTCTGGATTTGGATCCTCATAAATTGGAAAAACATAATCACAAGTTACAGGCTAAATACAAAGAAATCACTGATAATGAAGTTCGCTATGAACTTATTGATGCAGATGATGCTGAATATTTATTTGTGGCCTATGGTTCCAGTGCACGTATAGCACAGAAATCATTAAAACTTGCCAGAGAAAAAGGAATTAAGGTTGGCCTTCTCAGAATAATTACTCTTTGGCCTTTTGCCAGTGAAATTATCAACGAATTTACCGAAAAAGGCATAAAAGGATTCCTTTCTGTTGAGATGAGTGCCGGACAAATGGTTGAAGATATCAAACTCGCTGTTAACGGCAGAACTAAAGTTGAACATTTTGGGCGTTTAGGTGGTGTTATTCATTCACCTGAAGAAGTTGTAGAAGCCCTGGAACAAAAAATTATAGGAGGATAAACCATGGCAGAACTTTCAGTAAAAGATATAATTAAGCCGGAAAATTTGGTTTACGAGAAAACCAAATTAATGACTGATAAAACACTCAGTTATTGTCCGGGATGCGGTCATGGAACTGCCCACAGACTTACTATGGAAGTCATTGAAGAATTAGGCAAAGAAAACGATACTATTGGAGTTGCTCCTGTAGGATGTTCGGTACTTGCTTATGAATTTATGAATGTAGATATGCAGGAAGCCGCTCACGGAAGAGCACCAGCACTTGCCACAGCAATTAAAAGATTATGGCCAGGGAAAGTAGTCTTTACCTATCAGGGTGATGGTGACCTGGCTGCAATTGGAACAGCAGAAACTATTCATGCATGTAACAGAGGTGAAAATATAGTAATGATTTTTGTAAATAATGGAATTTATGGTATGACAGGAGGTCAAATGGCACCTACTACTATGATAGGCATGAAAACCTCTACTTCTCCTTACGGAAGAGATGCCGCACTAAACGGACATCCATTAAAAATTACAGAACTTATAGCACAACTCCCTGGTACAACATATGTAACACGTCAGGCTGTTCATACTCCTGCCGCTGCACGTAAAGCAAAAAGAGCCTTAAAAAAGGCTTTCGAACAACAAATAAATGGGGTTCCCGGAACAACATTCATTGAGATAGTTTCTAACTGTAATTCAGGATGGAAAATGACTCCTAATGATGCTAATAACTGGATGGAAGAGAATATGTTTCCTTTCTACCCACTTGGCGACATCAAAGTGGATGGTAAATTAATTGAAAGTAAGTAATATTTTAAAAATTGGAAAAATGACTGAAGAAATTATTATAGCCGGATTTGGCGGACAAGGCGTGCTTTCGATGGGTAAAATACTTGCTTACTCAGGAATTATGCAAGATCAGGAGGTTAGTTGGATGCCTTCCTATGGGCCAGAAATGAGAGGTGGTACTGCAAACGTAACAGTTATTGTAAGCGATGAAAGAATTAGTTCCCCAACGCTTACTTTTTACGATACTGCAATCATCCTTAACCAACAATCGATGGATAAGTTTGAAGAAACTGTAAAACCAGGTGGAGTATTATTATATGACCCCAATGGTATTTCAAAACACCCAAGTCGTACTGATATTACAATTTATAAAATTGAAGGTGCCAAAATTGCTGCTGACATGGGCAATACCAAAATATTTAATATGGTGGTTCTTGGAGCATATTTAAAGGTTAAACCAATAGTAAAACTTGAGAATGTAATCAAAGGGTTAAAGAAATCACTTCCCGAAAGGTATCATAAACTTATACCTTTAAATGAAGATGCAATTACAATGGGTATGAAAAATGTAATTAACTGATAAGAACTAATAACATAAAAAAAGCATGATCATTTGATCATGCTTTTTTTTGTGCTTTTTTTATTCAAACAAACTTTCAGCATAACTTTCAGCCCAGTCGACTATCATTTGCCGGTCGGACTTTTTAAGTTTTGCCTCAGGATGCATTAGGGGATAAATCTGCAACGGCATTCCTCCATCAGAGACTTCCTCTACTATATCATCCAGTAATTTGGCTTTTTTCATTCTATCCAGACTCTCCCAATTGCTAAAATTTAGTTCTTCCTTGCCTAGTCTTACATCACGCGCAACTAACCATGAAACAGGAGCAACATATGAATACCATGGATATTCCGATATATTTGAATGACAATCATAGCAAGAAGTCTTTAGCAAGTTAACAACAGAGTCAGGAACATTATTGTTCACAACAAGGTCATAGTGGTTGTTTTGTACATTATCAGGTCTTACAGAAGGAATAAACTGTAATAATACAACAATACCTAATATTACTAACCAAATTATTCTGCTCATATCTTATCTATTTACCGGCCAAATTATTGGCTGCTTCTGTTGCCCAGTTTTTTAAAGTCTCTTTATCCTCTGCACTTAATGCACGATCAGGATAGTTCTTTAAAAATTTCTTTGGTGGCATTTCACCTTCTGCAACAACATCAGCAATATCAGTTAATTTACCGATTGCTTTATAGGTTTTGATATCATTTAACTTATCAAAACTCAACTTGTCTCTTCCCTTTTGGTTTTTCGAATCTGAATTATGACATCCATAACAACTATTGTCTAATATAGATTGAACATTATCAGGAATCTCAATAGCGTTATCTGATGTAACTTTTGCCAATTTATCTTCAGATGGAGTTGTGAAGTTAAGGAATAGTAAGCCTGTTCCGGCAATTAAAAAGGTAAAAAATAGTTTTTTCATCTCCTTAGTTTTTTAATTTAATAATTTGATTTATTGTTAAATATGATTAAATTTGATTGTCAAAAATAAATAATTTATTTATAAGCATTCTATTTAATGAATTTTTTAGGAAACCTTAACAAAACGACCCTGTCAAATCTGCTTTTAACCCTATTTATTTTAGCATATGTGAATTATGCAAAGGCGCAGGATTTTGGAAAGAATAAGGACAATTTATTTTTTGCAGAGATTGGAGGAAGTTATGCTATTCCACAAGCCTTATTTGCAAGTGTAGATAAAAACATTGTTTCATCAGGATATGCCACAGAAGGGTTTAGCATAAATGCATTTTATGGTTTTCATTCAAGAATTAACTTAGGATTTAAAATAGGTGCAAGCATAAGTTTCTTTGGTTTTGACAAAAGCATTGATACAATAAGCGACGATTTAAATATCCCATCCAATTATAAAGATGAGGTAAAATACAAACCATGGTGGTTTACAAATTTTTTTATTGGTCCAACATATCAAATTAAATTTAATAATATTTCATTTGACTTTTCCCTTATAACTGGGATTTCTTTTTCCAGAAGACCTATGATAGAACATAAAATTGTAGAGCCTGGCAATGAAGACTTTAACCCTAAATATTATAGATATATGCCTGGAGAAGGGACTTCATTCATAATCAGACCTGAATTTGCTATTTATTTTGACATATCTGAAAAACATAAATTAAAAGCATTTTCATCATATCAATATACCAATCCAATGATCAGTTATCAGGTAATTTCCGGTAATTCATATCATAATCATACAGTTAAAAATCACAGTCTCCGAATGGAGATCAGATGGGTAGAGATTGGTATTGCAATTTTGTTTCTAAAATAGGCCTATTACTTCCCAATTAATTTATTTTTGCCCCTCAAAACTTCCGCATAAAGCGGGAATAAAAAATTGATAATGGAATTAAAGCAACTTCTGGAGGCAAAAGTTAAACAATATAACAGAGTTGAATTTATTGAATACGACCCCATAAGTATTCCACATAAGTTCAGCAATAAAACTGACATTGAAATTGCCGGATATTTAACGTCTATTATTAGTTGGGGAAGAAGGCCTGCAATACTAAAAAGCGCGAATAAACTTATGGAAATAATGGGTTTTGAGCCCTATAATTTTATTATGAATGCAGGAAAAAAAGAATTAATAAGTCTGGAAACATTTGTTTATCGAACTTTTAATTATGATGATTGCCTTTTTGCATTAGAAGGTTTAAAAGGCTTATATTCAAACTTTAAGAGCATGGAAGACTGTGCTTATGAACACTATATTAAAGAAGGTAGTATTAAAGACTCTATAGTTGGAATTAGAAATGAAATTTTAAAAACAACTCATTTAAAAAGAAGCGAGAAACATTTTGCAAATCCGGGAAGTGGTTCGGCAGCAAAACGTACTAATATGTTTTTAAGATGGATGATAAGAAAAGACAATAATGGAGTTGACTTTGGTATTTGGGAGTCGATACCAGCCTCGGCACTAATGATTCCACTTGACGTTCATTCGGGAAATACAGCCAGGAAACTTGGCTTATTAAGTAGAAAACAAAACGATTGGAAATCAGTGGAAGAGTTAACAAATAGACTTAAAGAATTTGATCCCATTGATCCTGTAAAATACGATTTTGCTCTTTTTGGCATAGGTGTTTTCGATAATAAAGTCATTTCAAAAGACCAAAATGTTACATAAATAATTCATTCGATAATATTCACTATTTTAGTTTTTTATTTCAAAATGGCTGATAAACCAATAAAAGAAAAAATATACGAAGTAATTTTCGAAGCTGACACTATTACTGGGAAAGTATTCGACATAATATTATTAGTTGCCATTATATTGAGTGTAGTAATCGTGATGCTCGACAGTGTTGATGGACTAGTTCAAAAATACGGCATATTATTTACAATAATAGAGTGGATTTTAACCATACTTTTCACAATTGAATATTTTCTCAGAATCTACAGTGTAAAAAAACCGCTTAAGTATATTTTTAGTTTTTATGGAATAATTGACCTGCTCTCAATATTACCAACTTACATAGGTTTATTTTTGGCAGGAGGACACTACTTGATGATTATCAGGATATTACGGCTTCTCAGAGTATTCAGGGTTTTAAAGTTAGCCAGATATGTTACTGCAGCCAGAAGCCTTGGCGCAGCCTTATCGAGTTCAAAGGCAAAGATTATTGTCTTCCTGGAAGTAGTTATTAGTGTTGTAATAATTTTAGGCTCCATAATGTATTTGGTTGAAGGGCCTGAAAACGGATTTACCAGTATTCCAGTATCTATATATTGGGCAATAGTAACAATAACTACAGTTGGTTATGGTGATATTGCACCTCAAACAGTTACAGGCCAACTACTTGCCTCTGTATTAATGATAATTGGTTATGCTATAATTGCTGTTCCCACAGGAATAATTTCCAGTGAAATGATAAGAGGTTCGGGCCAGAAAGGCAAAACATCACGCATTTGTCAAAACTGTATGTTTGAAGACCATGACCTTGACGCAAAGTATTGTAAAAAGTGCGGAGGAAAACTCTAAAAAAGAATACTTTAATTATAAAACAATTCCCTAAAATTTAATCACACTGATTCAAGTTTTTAGTAATTTTGATACTTATAATATGATATAGTATCAAAACAATAAAAAATGTCTACATCAGTATATAATCCTTTTTTGAGTGCTCAAAAACAATTCGACAAAACAGCAGAATTGCTAGATTTGGATAAGGCCACCAGTGATTTGCTCAGAAGCCCAATAAAAGAAATTCATTTTCAATTTCCCATTAGAATGGATGATGGAGAAATGAAAGTATTTAAAGCATATCGCATTCAGCATAATGATGCTCGTGGACCGGCAAAAGGAGGCATTAGATTCCATCCCCAGGAAACTGCCGATACCATAAGAGCACTGGCTATGTGGATGACATGGAAAACTGCTGTTGCCGATATCCCTTTGGGAGGTGCTAAAGGAGGAGTAATATGCGACCCACACGACCTTAGCCAGGAAGAACAGGAAAGAATTTGCCGTGCTTATGTGCGACATCTTTCAGCAAATATTGGTCCTAATTTAGATATCCCATCACCTGAAATAATGACCAATGCTCAGCATATGCTTTGGATGCTGGATGAATATGAAATTATAAGAGGCGAACGTCTGCCTGGAACAATTACCGGGAAACCGGTTGGCATGGGGGGGTCCTTAGGACGCGTAGAAGCTACAGGATATGGAGTAATTATTAATGTTAGAGAGGCTCTTAAAGAAATTGGAATCGATATTGAGAAAACAACAGCAAGTATCCAGGGATTCGGAAATGTTGCTCAACATGCCATAGAATTATATCAGCAAATGGGGGGCAAGGTAAATTGTGTCTCTGCCTGGGATCAAAAGGAACAAAAAGCTCTGGCGTTTAAAAAGGATGATGGTATAATATTAGAAGAATTAAAGTCTATTGCTGATATTTTTGGAGGTATTGACAGGCAAAAAGCAATGGATTTGGGATATGAAGTTATGGATGGAGAAAAATGGCTTGAACAAGAGGTTGACATATTAATACCTGCTGCTTTAAACAACTCCATAAATAGTTCAAATATGAACTCTGTTTCAAAGAGTGTAAAACTAATTGCAGAAGCGGCGAATGGTCCTACGAGTGAAGATGCTGCAGTATTTTTACAGGATAGAGAAATATTTATGATTCCTGACTTTCTTGCGAATGCAGGAGGAGTAATATGCAGTTATTTTGAGCAGGTGCAGAGTAATATGAACTATTATTGGGAAAAAGAGGAAGTACTAAGTAAATTAGATACGAAAATTACCTCTGCTTATATTGCGGTAAGCAATTTTGCCATTGAAAATGACCTCAATCTTAGAGACGCTGCTTATGCAATAGCCGTTGACAGAGTAGCAAGAGCATGTCATGACCGTGGTTGGGTTTGATATGATTTTTTTAAACAATATTAATCTTAACGATTATGGAAAATTTAAATTTAGTTGCCTTAAACAAAAGTTCTTTTTTCAATGAAGAGAATAATATCACATATATTGGTGAAGGAGAAATAGGTGGTAAAGCAAGCGGTTTATTAAAGGTAAAACAGATATTACAAGAATTTAGGAATGAAAATAATTTTGACACTTTTGATATAGCCGTTCCGGCCTTATGCGTAATTAGAACCAAAATTTTTGAACAGTTTATGAAGAGAAACGACCTCTACAAAATAGGTCTTTCAAAACTTCCTGATGACAGAAAAGCACATGCTTTTCAAAAGGCAGATTTACCATTTGAGATATTAGGCGATTTAAGAAAACTCATTTCTGAACTAAAAACACCAATTGCAATCAGGTCATCATCAATGCTGGAAGATGCAAAAAACGAGCCATTTGCAGGAATTTATGAAACCAAGATGACTCCTAATAATCAGGCTGATGTGAGCACTCGTTTCAATAAACTTGTGGAAGCAATTAAGTTTGTTTATGCTTCTACATTCTTTAAAAATGCCAGAGATTATATGAGGGCCACCAAATACAAAACTGAAGATGAGCGCATGGCAATCATAATTCAGGAAGTGGCTGGAAAAAAAAGAAATAGTTTATTTTATCCTCAGGTTTCCGGTGTAATAAGGTCTTTTAATTTTTATTCCTTTGGAAATAGTAAACCAGAAGATGGCATTGTAAATCTTGCTCTGGGACTTGGAAAAACCATAGTAGAAAATGAACCCACATGGTTTTTCTCTCCTGCATTTCCTAGAACAGACCCACCATTTTACAGTCTCAGCGAGATGATGAAAAATACTCAAAATAAATTCTGGGCTGTTAATATGTCGGGGAATTATAAATACGATCCCACAAAAGAAACAGAGTTCCTTGTAAAGGAAGGATTGGATACTGCCGAAAAATATGGCACCTTAAGACAACTGGCCTCTACACTTGACTCTTCTTCCGGAAGATTGGTAATGGGTATTGGCAAGCAAGGCCCGAGGTTATTAAACTTTGCTCCTATTTTAAGGCTCGGTGAAATCCCACTGCCTGAGTTATGTGAAAAATTAGGAAAAAAGTGCCAGCAAAAATTAGAGAATCCTGTGGAAATTGAATTCACAATGGAATTAGATGAATTAACCAATAAACATAAATTTGGTTTTCTCCAACTCCGTCCAATGAATATGTATGATGAGGAGGTAGATGTTGAACATGAACATTTAACGGCAGATAATTTATTATGCTCCTCTCCTACTGTTTTAGGAAACGGTGATATTAACGACATTAATGATATTATTTTCCTTAAGAAAAATAAATTAGATGCCAAAACATCTTCCAAAATCGCAGATGAAATTGATAAACTAAATACAAAATTTGCCGAAGAAGAAAAGAAATATATACTTATTGGTTTTGGCAGATGGGGCACTTCAGATCCCTGGGCAGGGATTCCAATTACTTTCGGACAAATTTCGAATGCCAAGGCAATAATTGAAGCACCTTTGGAAGGCATGAACTCAGAGTTAAGCCAGGGCTCCCATTTCTTCCATAATTTAAGTGCTTTTAAAACAATTTATTTCTCCATACCTTATTCAGGAAATTATCCAATGGATTGGGATTGGCTAGAAAGTCATGAACCATATTTCGAATCAGAGAATATTGTTCATTTAAAATTTGAAAAAAATATTAGAATAAAAGTTGATGGACACAAAGGTCTTGGGCTTATAGAAAAACCTATTTAATTATGAAGAAGGATAAGCCGGTAGAAAAAATTATATCAGAACTAAAGGAAAGAGCCAAAGAACTTAACTGTATTTATAGTGTTCAGGAAATTCTGAATAAATCAGAAAGCCTACAAAATGAATCATTTAACGAAATTGTAAACAAAATCCCTCCAGGCTTCCAATATCCTGAAATAACTTCTGCAAAAATTTCATGCAAAAAGGGTGAGTATTTATCAAAAAAATTCAAATCCTCTCCCTGGGTACTTGAAGTTGACATAAAAGTTCAGGAAGAAATAGTGGGTAGCATAAGTGTTTACTATGAAAAGGAAATGCCACAGTCTTTTCACGGCCCTTTATTAAAAGAAGAAATCCGCCTAATGGAAAGTATTTCCGAAAGAATTGGCTTACAATTATTACATGAACAATTAAAGACGGTATTCGAAACTAAACAAGACTCCGATAATAAAGCCGAATGGACTGTAGTTGTGGATATGCTTGCGCAAACAGACCCAAAACTTCTCGTAAGACTTTCCAGAAAAATGATAAACTATTTATGCTGGACCGGAGTTAGTGAAGCCGATAAACTATTGTACGAGTTTAGCCCTCTATTTAAAAGTACAGAACTGTTTTCGGGAGAGGTGAATAAGCCTTATCACAATCAGGAAGGTACTGATATTATAAAATTGTCCTACGATATTTTTACTCTTGCAAGCAAAAATATAGATCAAAAAGAAATAATTAGTCACATACAAAAATGGACTAAAGAGGACAGATCTGGGTTTTTATCGGAAGTTCTTGAAAACCCTGGTTCATCATTATCTGACATAAGTTCTGCTGTGGAGCGTTATCATCATATGGCGCCGGGTATGATGGAACTAACAGAGGCACGTAGAAAAAGTTTTAGCATCGCCCTTATTAGGCGAATTTTAACTGACCAGTTTGAGTTTATTAAAATTGCTAAATCTAATATCAATATTGAAGATTTTAATAATCTTTTCCACAAAACTATTTCTCCAACAATAAGTTATGGAAAACTTGGTGGCAAAAGCGCTGGTTTGTTTTTAGCAGATAAAATTCTTAAAAAAGCATCTTCAACCAAAGAGTTATTATCTAACATTAAAACTCCAAAAACATGGTATATTACTTCCGACGGGCTATTAAATTTTATGAGTTATAATAGTCTCGACGAAATACTGGAGCAAAAATATAAAGACATAAAACAGGTACAGCAAGAGTATCCTTATGTTGTACATGTTTTTAAAAACTCTCTGCAACCACCTCATATTGTAAAAGGTTTATTAATGGCTTTGGAGGACTTTGGCGACAAACCATTGATAGTACGCAGTTCCAGTTTACTAGAAGACAGGATAGGTTCGGTTTTTGCAGGAAAATACAAAAGTTTATTTGTTGCTAATCAGGGTAATAAAGAAGAGCGATTAAAACAATTAAGTGAAGCAATTTCTGAAGTTTATGCTTCTACTTTTAGCCCAGATCCTATTGAATACCGTGCAGCACATAACCTTCTGGACTTTCATGAGGAGATGGGGATTTTAATACAAGAAGTTGTAGGAACTAAAGTAGGACCTTATTTTTTACCTGCCTTTGCTGGCTTGGCATTTAGCAGAAATCAGTATCGCTGGTCAGAAAGGATAAAAACAGAAGATGGCTTGTTGAGAATAGTACCCGGACTTGGTACCCGAGCTGTCGACCGACTTAAAGATGATTACCCGGTATTATTATCTCCAGGTCAGCCTAACTTAAGAGCAAATGTAAGTATTGATGAAATTTTACGGTACTCGCCAAAGTTTATCGATCTTATTAACCTTGAGAGTGGCAGTTTCGAAACCATTGCCATCGATTCATTGTTAAAGAGGTACGGAAAGCAATATCCAATGTTTAGTCGTGTTATTTCTGTGATAAAGCAAGACTATATCCAACCTGCCCGACCCTTGGGAACAGATTTTAATAAGGATACTTTTGTGGTTAATTTTGAAGGTTTGGTTAGGCGCACAGATTTTATGAAGCAAACCAAAGAAATACTGAATAGTCTGGAAGATATTTACGGACATCCTGTAGATATTGAGTTTGCCCATGACGGCACCGACTTTTACCTTCTGCAATGCCGGTCGCAAAGCCATAACGATGAAAGTTCACTGGTTAACATACCCGAGAACATAAGTAATGATAAATTGATTTTTAGTGCTAACAAGTATATTAGCAACGGACTAATTAAAAACATATCGCATATCGTTTATGTTGATCCAGAGGAGTATTCTAAACTTGAAGAGCATGAAGATCTATTAGAAATTGGGCGAATAGTTGGGCAATTAAACCAAATGCTTGAAAAGAGAAAGTTCATTTTAATGGGTCCGGGAAGATGGGGTTCCAGAGGTGATATAAAACTGGGTGTTAATGTAACATACTCAGAAATAAATAATACTGCTGCACTTATCGAAATTGCCAGAAAGAAAAATAATTATGTTCCCGATTTAAGTTTTGGGACACACTTTTTCCAGGATTTAGTAGAGGCAGATATAAAATATATTCCTCTTTATCCTGATGAAACAAACAACGTGTTTAATGAGGGGTTTTTGCTTCAATCAGCAAACAAACTTACTACATACATTCATGAAAAAGAAAGGTTTTCAAAGATTATTAAACTAATAGAAATAAACGATGTGTTTAAAAACAATTCTCTATCAATCTATATGAATTCTGAAGTCTCTAAACTTGTGGCCACTATCGAGTAGCATTCTATTTTGTATTATCAGATTTAATGTGTAAATCCACTTGCGGAAATGGAATAGTAATATTATTCTCTTTAAACTTCCTATCAATTATCCTACGAATATCACTTTTTATACGCTCAATTCTAAATACATTTTCGCTATAAAATAAAAGTTGAAAATCCAATGAAGAGTTACCGAAATTAATTAATCGGGCTTCAAGTTGATTCCTGTCTTTCACTTCTTCATGTTCTAAAGCACTTTCTTTTAAGACATTCAAAACCAGGTCAACATCACTACCGTAGGCAACGCCAACATCTATTCTAAATCTGGTTTTTAATGATTGGTGGCTCCAGTTAATAACCTTAGAAGTAGTAATTAGTGAATTTGGTATAATCATAGTAATACTATCTCTATTAATTCCCTGACTTGTTCTTAATCCAATCTGTTGGATTCTTACCACTTCCCCATCAACCTCAAGAACATCTCCATATTTTATTGAGCGTTCCGAAAGTAAAATGATGCCTGAAATAATATCATTAAATGTTTGTTGCAAACCAAGCCCAACACCAACTAATAATGCTGCAGAACCTGCAACAAGAACAGTAATTTTAATACCTACAACATCCATCATATAGGCAAGGGCTACTACCCATATAACATACTTAATTATTTGATAAATAGCCATTAAACTACCATGATCTACGGCATTATCAGTAGTTTTTCTGAATAAAAGTTTTTTAATTCCCCAAAGAAATAAGCGAGCAACAACTATAGTTAAAATAAAAATCCCGAGCGTATATACTTTAAAAGTATATTCTGCTAGTCTGAAAAGTTCAAAATTTAGTATTTCATTTATGTTATCCATAAGTAATAATATAATCCACAAATATATTCAATTGAATACAAGTTCTTCTAATCTGCGATTTTGATGTTATTAATGCATTCAACATTAAATTTTTTAGAAATTTGCTCGGCAATTTTCAAAGCAGCATCTTTACTTTTATATGTACCAGCATCTGTCTGTGATTCGTCTTTACCAATAATACTAATTTTGTAAGAAGCCGATGGGTTATTTGAAGTGATTGAGACCATATTCATTCCCTGACTTAGGTTTTGAATATAAACAGTAACATAATCTGTATCAGGTATTAAATTCCACTTACCAAATTTAATCCAGGCAATAGATATATACTCACGACTTAATTTTTTTTCAAAATCGATTTGAATTCCATCCGACAAACTGGCTAGTAACAGTCCTGGCAATGAAATAAATATATAACCATAATCAGTACTTAATGAATTATATATGCCTATAACCAGTAATAGGTATCCTAACATTTTAAATTGAAACAATGCAAAAAAAGGAGATTTATGTGTATATATTTTGTTCATCACAATTATTAATAAGTTTAAATACAAACTTAAGAAACAAATTCTTAATGCAGTGATAAAAAGTTATGAATTAATTGCATTAAATTTTTTACTTACTATATCAGATATTAGGTACATGATTGCAGAGGCAGATATACCAAAAATGTTTGCATCAAGCCCAAATGGCAATTCAAATTCAAAAGCAGTTAAGACTACTGTTGTAGTACCTCCAACTATCATTGCTACAAGGGCAGCATTGGAATTAGGAGATTTGCCATAAAGGGCAATTAAGATGGGAATAAAAAGCCCTGACACCATAAACGCATATGAATACAACATTAACTCAAGCACATTAGTCATTGTGGAAGCTAATAAAATAGCCAGTATTCCAATTACAATTGTAATTAATTGGGAAATTCTCAATTGTGATTTCATACCATCCTTAAATTTAAATAATTTACTGAGTATATCAGTTTGCATATTACCCGACGCAGCCATTAAACAACTGTCTGCTGTTGAGAGTATTGCTGAGAAATAAGCAGAAAGCATTAAGCCCATTAATCCAGTAGGAAGAACAGTATTTAATAATATTGGCAATCCCATTTCTGCGTCAAAAGCAGACTCAATTGTATATCCCAAATCTGTAAACATACCAGTTTCAAAAGCAACTCTGGAAAATAGACCAAGTATTACTCCCATAAAAGCCATTAGCGGCCATTCGAATAAGCCGGCAATAAACCATGCTTTCTTCGCCTGTTTTACTCCTTTAGATGCATAAATTCTTTGGTACAAAGTCATTCCAACGAACCAAATAGGTATTATAGTAACACTCCAGTTAACTATTTGTTGCCACTCAACATTTCCCATTGATAAAAACTCAGGCCCCAAAGTTGCCCTTATTGTTTCTATTCCGCCTATAGCATAATAAGAAATCGGAATTCCTATGAAAATCAATCCTGACATTAATATAATCCACTGTACTGTATCGGTATATATAACAGCCTTTATACCACCAATTCCTGTATACACCACAACCAGAATACCCATTATAATGAGGGCTGCTTCTAGGTCTATTTCAACAAAGGTCGCCGAAGCAAGTTTAGCACCTGCAAGTAGCTGGGAACTTGTAAAACCAATATACCCTATGGCAGAAATTATTCCAGCTGCCAGAGCAACTTTATTATTATAGAAATGCTGAAATACCTGAGGAAAAGTAAAAAACTTATGCTTGCTTGACAAATGACTAATTTTTGGTATAAGTACAACTGCACTTAGCCAAGCACCTATTAACCCGGTAAACAACATCCATGATCCTGCAATACCAAGTAAAAAACCTAAGCCTCCGAGTCCGATGGAAAAACCACCACCAACATCAGTAGCAACCACAGAAAGTCCAATATGCCAACTTCCTAATGATCGGCCACCAACATAATAATCATCGATATCGGTATTTTTTCTGTAGAAATAAATACCAACACCAAGCATTACAAAAAAGTACAGGATAAAAATTACAATATCTAAAACTTCCAAAACAAATTTTTTAATGAATTAATAAATCCTGACAATACAAATATTATCAGTTTAATATCGGCAAAACTATAAGTGATTAAATATCAATCACTAAAACTTCCACCATAATCCATTAAACAGTTAAAATGGGGTATTTGTAAGGTATTTATAATTCCCTTTAGGGAGAGTTGATTTGTTATTGAAATGATTTTTTCTATCATAAAGATTTTCTCATTCTTATAAAAACATCACAAGAATAAGAAAAATCCAGCGAAGCACAAAATAATTAGTCCTTTTTAAAGTGCCTGGTTTTGAAAAGAAGTTTATAAAATATCCTCAGGATCTAATCCTTCAAGGCTTTTATTATACATATTCATTGCTCTGAGGCTCATTCCCATATTTGAGAAACCACCATCATGAAATAAGTTTTGCATGGTTACTTTCCTGGTTAAATCGGAAAACAATGAAATGCAATAATCTGCACATTCTTCCGCATCGGCATTTCCCAGTGGCGACATCCGATTTGTAAAATCCAGCAAACCATCTATGCCTTTTACACCTTCACCGGCGGTTGTTCGGGTAGGCGACTGTGAAATTGTATTCACACGGATCTTTCTTTCACGGCCATATATATATCCAAAACTTCTTGCAATGGATTCGAGTAATGATTTGGCATCGGCCATATCGTTATAACCATATAAAGTACGTTGTGCAGCTATATAGGAAAGTGCAACTACTGAACCCCAATCGTTTATAGCATCTAATTTATAGGCAATTTGTAAAACCTTATGGAATGATATTGCAGATATATCTAAAGTTTTATTTAAATAATTGTAATCCAAGTCATTATAAACGCGTTTTTTTCTTACGTTAAGCGACATTCCAATTGAATGAAGTATAAAATCTACTTTTCCTCCAAGTACTTCCATAGATTTTTCAAGTACTTCCTGAAGGTCTTTTACATTGGTTGCGTCTGCAGCAATAACTGTTGAGTTTGTTTTTTCTGCCAGTTCATCAATTTGACCAAAACGTAATGCAGTTGGTGTATTACTTAAAGTGAAAATTGCACCTTCTTCATGAGCCTTTTCGGCTACTTTCCATGCAATAGATTTACTATCAAGTGCACCAAAAATAATTCCTTTCTTACCTTTTAATAAATTATAAGCCATATTGCTCTATTTAGATTCATTTTAAGGAGGCAAAGATAAACTATTTTATAAGTTTGTATAATGCATGCATTAGAAAAGATGTAATTAAGAAAGTAAATCCATGGCTGCTTTTCTTGCCACATCGGTAACCTCTTCATCGCTAAGCATTTTTGCCACTTCTTCTATTCGCTGCTTTGTATTTAGTAAATTTATCATAGAAGATGTTCTTCCACTTTCATTTTCCTTATAAACAAAATAATGTGAGTTTGCTTTTGATGCTATTTGTGGCAGATGGGTTATTGCGATAATTTGATGATTTTCAGACATCTGCTTAAGCATATTTCCAACTTTACCTGCAATATCTCCCGACACACCACTATCTATTTCATCAAAAATTATTGTCGGAAGCAATTTCCTGCTAGTAATTAGAGATTTTACAGCCAGCATAAGCCGGGAGAGTTCTCCCCCTGAAGCTATCTTTCCAATCTCAGCATTTTTACTCCCCTTATTTGCACTGAAAAGGAAATCTATTTTATCAAGTCCTCGATTACCAAACTCATCCAGTTTATTAAAACTTACTGTAAAATCAGCATCAGACATGCCTAATTTTGTCAGTTTCGATTTAATCGATTTAGTAAGGAGAATTGAGTTCTTTTCTCGTACAGAACTTAATTCTTTTGCCTTTATTTCTAGTTCCGTTTTTTGAGATAAAATTTCTTTTTCCAATTGGATAATCTGATCTTCCAAACCCGAAATATTTGCAAGTTTGTTTTCAAAATCAGTTCTAATTGAAATTAACTCTTCAATAGTCTTAACATTATGCTTTTGCTGTAACTTATAAATATTATCAAGTTTTTCATTTACCTGATTCGGATTGAGGTTTTCAGTATCTGTATCAAAGCTAAATCCTTCTATCTCTTCAGCAATATCTTTGAGTTCAATTTTTAATGATGTCATCCTTTCATAAATCTCACGGAATTGCTTATGAAAGTCAGAAATTTTGCCAAATTCATCTGTAATCTCAGAGATTTTATCAAAAACAGATTCATCATTCTCCAAAAGCAAATGTGCAGCCTTTTCTGTAACCTGCTTAACCTCTTCTGCATGAGCAAGATAATTCGAAAGTTCCAATAATTCCTGAAACTCTGAATCATTTATATTAATAGTATCCAACTCACTCATCTGGAATTTAAAATAATCTTCATCACGCTTTGCTTGCTCATTTTCATGAATCATATTTTTCAGTCTAACTTGACTATCTTTAAAAGTGGAATACAGATTAATATAATCAGAGAGTAGTTTTTCATTAGTGCCAAATTTATCAAGCACTTCCATTTGAAAATCAGAATAGCCTAACTTTAAGGTTTCATGCTGAGAATGTATATCAACCAATTGATTTCCCAAATTCTTTAAAAGATTAAGATTAACTGGCGTATCATTAATAAAAGCTCTGGACTTGCCGGAAGGTAGTATTTCTCTTCGCAAGAAACTTACATCCTCATAATCCAGTTCGTTATTCGCAAAAAAACTTATTAAGTTTAAATTTGATAAATCGAAGGAGCCCTCAACTATACACTTTGCTTTATCATCAAATAAATTTGAACTGTCAGCTCGCTTACCAAGAATTAAGGAAAGCGCCCCAAGCAAAATAGATTTTCCCGCACCAGTTTCTCCTGTAATTACAGAGAAGCCAGTTTCAAAATCTATTTCAAGTGATTTTATTAAAGCGTAATTCTTTATATATAAAGACTTTAGCATTTAGTTATTTAAAATTAAAGACTTAACAAATTTAATTAATATGCTTAAAATTAATAATAATTTTATCAACAGCACAAATGAAGAAACACTTATCGGAAAATAATATCATCTACAATTTTTTTTCCTAATTCTTTGTTAATTGATTCTGCTATTTTAGTTCTGGCCATCATTAGTTCATTGCGAAGAGCTGATGAATCCAATTTTACAAATAGGGTTTTATCTTTTAATTTAAGCTCGCTTGTATGCCGGTCGATCATATTACCTACAACTTTTTCCCATGAATCACGAACCTTCATCTCATCCATTTTTCCGCTCCAGCGATATGCTTTAACTAATTGCTCAAGTAAATCTTTAAGTTCGTGAGTATTTTCCTTTTTCAAAATTGTGAATTTTTAATGCAGTATGCTTATTAATTTAATTTTTTTGCAACTCCGGAATTAACTGAAAATATCAAATGATCAATTTCAGCCTCCTTAAATAAATGTTCTATTCTTTGTTTTTGAGTATCCGTAATAAAAACCTGTCCGAAATTATTTTCATTCACAAGATGGATAATTTGTTGTACTCTTTTGTCATCAAGTTTATCAAAAATATCATCGAACAACAAAATAGGTTTAAAATTTTTCTTTAATCTAGTATATTCAAACTGAGCAAGTTTTATGGCAATTACAAATGATTTTTGCTGTCCCTGTGAGCCGTACTTTTTTACAGGAAAGCCACTAATGTTTAATACTAAATCTTCTTTATGAATGCCTTGAGTTGTATATCTTACAATTCTATCCTTATCCAAACTTTCTTCCAAAAGCACCTTCATGGGTTTTTCCAAAATTTGTGAATCATATTCTATTTCCACCTTTTCTTTTCCCTGGGATAGATACTGATAATAAGATTCAAAAAGAGGATTAAAATCCTTTAAAAACTCCTTACGTTTTTCATGAATTATTATTCCCAATTCGCAAAGTTTATCATCCCAAATTTCAAGAGACGATTTATCAAAAGTATGGGTTTCAGCAAAATGCTTCAGCAAAGTATTTCTTTGAAGAAGGGTTTTATTATAAGACAATAAACTTTTCAGATAAATATTATCGAATTGTGAAATTACTCCGTCAATATACTTCCTTCTTAATTCACTTCCATCATTTATAAGATCTCTGTCATAAGGGGAAATCATCACCAGGGGAATTAGGCCAATATGATCTGCCAATCTATCATATTCCTTTTTATTTATTTTAAATGATTTCTTTTTGGCTCTTTTCTGCACACAACTAAT
>PKTD01000254.1:26270-31428 GCA_002869315.1 Marinilabiliales bacterium
AACTAATAAGGTCGTTGGTTTCATCTTCATTGAAATATTCACCATGTATTGCAAAAAAATCTTCCTCATGCTTAATATTCTGACTATCAATAGAATTAAAGTATGACTTACAAAAAGATAGATAGTAAATTGAATCCAGAATATTTGTTTTACCAGCGCCATTATCGCCAATAAAACAATTTATTTTTTCGCTGAAATCAAGTTCTGCCGAACTACAATTCTTAAAGTTAGATAACTTTAACTTCTTTAAATACATATTCTTAATATCTCTTCTTTTATATCTTCCAAAAGCCATAAAGGACTTGACGTACTACCCGTAACTACGACATTATCAATGCCTTTAAACCAATTAGTTTCAAGTTCATCAACCGAACTTATATAGTGTGACTTTTCATTTACACTTTTACAAATCTCAAATAATGTTTTTCCGTTGGAACTATTTTTACCAGCAACAAAAATAACAACATCATTGGTTTTTGCCATATTTATTATTGATACTTCACGATTAACCACCTGACGACAAATACTACTATTTGAATATAATTGTACTGAATTTTTATCAGCCTCTATTTTTATAGATCTTATAATATTCTCGAATGATTTTTTGTTTTTTGTGGT
Organism: Marinilabiliales bacterium; assembly: GCA_002869315.1. Taxonomy (GTDB): domain Bacteria; phylum Bacteroidota; class Bacteroidia; order Bacteroidales; family F082; genus BM524. The sequence continues at coordinate 26,889 of PKTD01000254.1, forward strand.
CTGTGAAAACAAATGAATATCCTTAGTAAAGTCGATTTTAAATATTTCATTTATATCATTAACAATAATTGCTTCACCTCCAGCCTGAGCCTTTAGGCCCTTTACCTCTGGATGCTCCTTCTGGCCGTAAATTACAATTTGGCCCCCTCTTTCCGATAACTCTTCCCAGGAGCATAGAACTTTCTTCTGCAGTGATGAAACTATAGGGCAAGTGGTATCAATAATTTTCAGATTATTTTGTTTAGCTATTTCGTAAGTCTCAGGGATTTCTCCATGAGCACGAAGTAAAACTGTTTCGTTTTTCAAGTTTTTGTATTCTTCAAAACTCACAAATTCAACTCCTAAAGCACGCAATCGGGAAACTTCTTTATCATTGTGAACTATCTGGCCAAGGCATTTTATATTCTCGCCTTTTGCCACTAATTCTTCTGCAACAGAAATGGAATTTCTTACACCAAAGCAAAAACCTGCGTCCTTATCTATAATTACATTCATCATTAGAAATTGAAATGTAAAATTACTAAAGATAATTTAGGTTCAAACCTTTAGCAAAAAAGCTCTGAAAAATTTAAAAACTACTTTTTAAAAGAATCCAGGTCGAAAGTAAGGCTCAAGTAATTTGGTGAACCCACAAGGTGATAGGTAGACCGTGAATAGTTTATTTTAAACTTGGAAATTCTAACTCCTATACCCCAACTAAAACCAACCATTCCCAGTTTATCTTCGACTTTAAGTTCAGCACGGCGGCGATAATTATAACTTCCTCTTAACACAAGGTTTTTACCGATATAAATTTCACCACCTACAATAAAATGCCTTAGAAGCTGATCTCCAAATTTTGTGAAGCCTGATTGAGGTGTTACCTCACCTGTAATAGGATCAACAGATCCCGATGGGTTATCCGGATCTTCATAGGTCAGATCCCATTTTTCTATATGATCATAAACTACCATAAACATAAAGGGAACATGCTCCAAACGCTTTGCAATTGCGAATTGCATGTTAAATGGAAGAGGATCTCTTTCGCCGCTAACATAGGTGCTCAGTTGCATACCAGCATTACTGGCAATTAGCGACATCATCCATCCGCTATTACTTTTATAACTTCCGGCCACATCAACAGCAATACCGAAAGAGTTATATGACTCATAATAAGAGTAAATAAGTTTTGCTGTGGCACCTATTGAAAAATTTGAGTCAAGTTGTCGACCCCAACCAAGATTAAATGCAAAATCCTGGGCTCCAAAAGTTCCACTTTGTGTTCCTCCCTCATCAGCATAGTCGAAAGTGCCGTAATTATAATATTGAAGAGTACCTACAAAATTTCCAACATTTTCAATACTTCTTCCGTATTGAGCAAAACCATAATTTATATCAGAGAAGAAATTAACATATGCCAATGACATAGCATTATGCATATTATTATTTATTAATGATGGATTAACAAAACCCAGGTTTATATCACTATCATCGATGGATGTAAAGTTAGTTCCCAATGCTGCAACTCTTGCAGAAACAGGCTTCTCTAAAAAGGAATATGCATAATTACCACCAATTTGGGCCGAAACAGTGCTAAATACAAATATCAGAATAAAAAATAAGAGTAGTGGTCGTTTATTCACTTGCTGATTTTTAATAAGTTTCCCAAATAACGCAGCCTGAAAACATTTATTATTTAAGAAATAGTTTTTAATAAATAATTTACAAATTAGAGATTAATTTCCTTTAATTTTTTTTACCTCACCACTTCCTGAAATATTAGTTTTAATTTTCGGGCTCCCGAGGTAGTATACAGATCCACTACCTTTTAAGTCAGCATTAAGATTGTCTTTAACATTAACTCTGGCTTTTCCTGAACCATTAATCTCGATATCAGAAGTAAAAGCACTCAGGGCAACACCTCTGAAATCTCCAGAGCCATTAATTTTTATTTCAAGATCCTTTGCTGTACCATTAATAATAATGTTTCCAGAGCCATTTATTGTTGCTTCCAAATCAGAACTAAAAACTTCGGTAAGTATATTTCCTTAACCATTTACTTTCAACTCCATATTGTCTGCCTTCAACTGGGAAATCGACTTTATATTACCTGATCCATTAAGAGTAATTTCATCTAACTCACTAACTATCAATTCTATCTCCAATTCATCAGAACTAGAAATGCAATTTTTTGAACCTAAAACAAGTGTACTTCCTTTAACCTTTGCTCTAATATTTTTAAGGATATTTTCATTGGAAGTAATAGTTGCCACATGGTCGTTTCCAATTTTTATAGTAAGATTGGCAGGGATTCTTAAATCCAATTTATGAAACTTCTTGAATTCTATGGTTTCTTTGGATATTTCTCCCCTACCTTCAATACATGGCTGACATGACGACACTATAAGTAATAGGGATATCATAAATCCAGTAAAAATTAATACTCTTTTCATAATATAGACATTTAAGTAATGAACAACAAACTTAGTTTGTTTTTACGAATAGTGAAAATTTAAAGTTTATTTTTTGTTCTTGAACATAAAAAAAGCACATTTCTGAAGAAATAGAAATGTGCTTTTGCTGTTAGTTTATATTTATTAAGCGTTAGCCGCTTTTATCAAGTTTAATGCACTACCTGCTCTAAACCATTCAACCTGACTTTCATTATAAGTATGGTTTGCAAGTATTTCATCTTTACTGCCATCTTTATGGTTGAGAACTATTTTTAACGGTTTTCCTGGAGTAAAATTATCCAAACCTAAAATATCTATAGAATCATCTTCCATTACCTTGTCATAATCGGCCTTATCAGCAAAAGTTAATGCCAGAACTCCTTGTTTTTTCAGGTTTGTTTCATGTATACGTGCATATGAACGAACAATAACTGCTTTTACACCTAAGAAACGAGGCTCCATGGCTGCGTGCTCTCTTGAAGAACCTTCACCATAATTTTCATCACCAACAATTATTGAGCCCATACCGGCATCTTTATATGCAGCTGCAGCAGCGGGGACTTCAATATATTCTCCAGTAAGTTGATTTTTAACTGAATTTGATTCTTCATTAAAATAGTTAACTGCTCCAATAAGTAAATTCTGGCTAATATTTTCAAGGTGTCCCCTGAACCTCAACCATGGTCCGGCCATAGAAATATGATCAGTTGTACATTTACCTTTTGCTTTTATAAGCAATTTCATTCCTTTTATATCATTGCCATCCCATGGCTTGAAAGGTTCTAGTAACTGTAAACGTTTTGAATCGGGTTTTACTACAACTTCAATTCCTGAGCCATCTTCAGCAGGTGCCTGATAACCATTATCTTTTACATCGAAGCCCATTGGAGGTAGTTCAATGCCCATTGGTTCCGATAAGCTTACTTCTTCACCTTTATCATTTATTAATTTATCCTTCATCGGATTGAAATCAAGTTTGCCTGCTATCGCAATAGCGGCAACCATTTCAGGAGAAGTAACGAAGGCATTTGTATTTGGATTACCGTCGGCACGCTTTTTAAAGTTACGGTTAAAAGAGTGAACAATAGAGTTTACCTCTTCTTTTTCAGCACCCGGACGCGCCCACTGTCCAATACAAGGTCCGCAAGCGTTGGCAAATATTTTAGCTCCTGCCGTTTCAAATATTTCAAGTAAGCCATCTCTCTCAGCAGTATATCTCACTTGTTCTGATCCAGGGTTAATTCCTAAACTTGATTTTATTGAAACTCCTTTATCATGTGCATCTTTAACTATACTTGCTGCACGTGTAAGATCTTCATATGAATAGTTTGTACATGAGCCAATCAATGCCCACTCGATATCCAATGGCCATCCGTTTTCTCTGGCTTCTTTTGCCATATCAGCAACTTCCGTTGCACGGTCAGGAGTAAAAGGTCCGTTAAGGTGCGGACTTAAAGTATCAAGATCAATTTCAATAATTTGATCGAAATATTTTTCAGGATTTGCATAAACTTCGTCATCACCTGTAAGGTAATCTGCAACACCACTTGCTAACTCTGCAACATCGTGACGATCAGTCGCTTTAAGATAGCGCTCCATACTGGCATCAAAACCAAAAGTGGAAGTGGTAGCACCAATCTCTGCTCCCATATTACAAATGGTTCCCTTACCTGTTGCTGATAGATTTTTTGCACCTTCTCCAAAATACTCTAGGATAGCACCTGTACCACCTTTAACTGTAAGAATTCCGGCAACTTTCAAAATAATATCTTTTGGTGCTGTCCAGCCATTTAGTTTACCAGTTAATTTGACGCCTATAAGTTTCGGCATTTTAAGTTCCCAGGGCATTCCGGCCATTACATCTACTGCATCTGCACCGCCAACGCCAATTGCTACCATTCCAAGTCCTCCGGCATTAACCGTATGTGAGTCGGTTCCAATCATCATTCCACCAGGGAATGCATAATTTTCCAAGACTACCTGGTGAATAATTCCTGCTCCTGCTTTCCAGAATCCTATACCATATTTATTGGAAACTGAGGCAAGGAAGTCAAAAACCTCTTTATTGGTGACATTGGCTGTCTTCAGGTCAGCTTTAACGCCTTCTT
>PKTD01000240.1 GCA_002869315.1 Marinilabiliales bacterium
AAAAACGGCTTATGACCTTGGTTTACGTAAAGTACAAGTTTATGTTAAAGGACCTGGAGCCGGACGTGAGTCTGCAATGAGAACTATTCATTCATCAGGTATTGAAGTTACTGAAATTATTGACGTTACTCCTTTGCCTCACAATGGATGTCGTCCTCCTAAAAGAAGAAGAGTCTAATAAGCGATCAAAAAATTGATAAAAAAAATTAGTTATGGCAAGATATAGAGGCCCCAAATCTAAAATAGCAAGAAAATTCAGAGATCCTATTTTTGGACCTGACAAGTTCCTTGATAAAAAGAATTACCCCCCAGGACAACATGGTAATTCTAGAAGAAGAAAAACTTCTGAATATGGTATACAGCTTCAAGCTAAGCAGAAAGCTAAATATACTTATGGTATTTTAGAAAAACAATTCCGTAATATTTTTAAAGAAGCATCACGCAAAAAAGGTATTACCGGTGAAAACCTTCTTCAATTAATTGAATCCCGTCTTGATAACATTGTTTATCGCTTCGGAATTTCACCAACCAGAGCAGGAGCACGTCAACTGGTATTACACCGTCATATTACAGTTAATGGTAAAATAGTAAATATTGCATCATATTCTGTTAAACCTGGCGACATTATCGGTGTACGTGAAAAATCTAAGAGTCTGTTTGTTATAAGCGAATCGCTTAAAGCTCATGGAAAAAACTACTCATGGTTAGAATGGGATTCAGAAAAACTACAAGGAAAATTCCTGAATGTACCACCTCGTGAAGAAATTCCTGAGAACATACAAGAACAACTAATTGTAGAATTGTACTCTAAGTAGTATATTTGCAAATTTTTAGAAAACATAAAGTTAAACAATAACTATGGCAATTTTAGCATTTCAAAAACCTGATAAGGTAATAATGAACGAAGCCAATGATTTTAAAGGATCATTTGAATTTCGTCCCTTAGAACCTGGTTTTGGTATGACCATTGGTAACGCCTTAAGAAGAATATTACTTTCTTCTCTTGAAGGTTTTGCTATCACTAATGTAAAAATAGATGGTGTAGTACATGAATTCTCTACCATAGAAGGCGTTGTTGAAGACGTTACAGAAATTGTTCTTAATCTTAAGAAAATTCGCTTCAAACAACAAATTCAAAACGAAAGCGTCGAAAAAGTAAATATTGTAATTGGCGATCAGGAAGAATTCAGAGCTGGTGATATCAACAAATTCCTATCTGTATTTCAGGTTTTAAACCCTGAAGAACTAATTTGTAAACTCGAGCCATCAACAAAACTAAGCATGGAAATCACTGTTTCTAAAGGTAGAGGATATGTACCTGCTGAAGAAAATAAGGATCCCAATGCCAGTGTTGGTACCATTGCAATCGATTCTATTCATACTCCTATCAAAAATGTTAATTATAACATAGAAAACTATAGAGTTGAGCAGAAAACCGACTACGAAAAGTTGATCATTGATGTTGATACGGATGGTTCTATTCATCCTAAAGATGCTCTTAAAGAAGCAGCTAAAATTCTTATACATCACTTTATGCTTTTCTCAGATGAGAAGATTACATTGGAGAAAGAAGAAAAATCAATAACTGAAGAATTTGATGAGAATACTCTTCATATACGTCAATTATTGAAAACCAAACTTGTCGACATGGATCTGTCAGTGAGAGCATTAAATTGTCTTAAGGCAGCCGATGTTGAAACTTTAGGAGAATTAGTTTCATACAATAGAAACGATCTTCTTAAATTCAGAAATTTTGGTAAAAAATCACTTGCTGAACTCGACCAGTTAGTAGATACTAAAGGTCTTGAGTTTGGAATGAATACAGCGAAATATAAATTAGATAAGGAATAAGTGAAATGAGACACAGAAAGAGTTTTAATCATCTGGGAAGAACCAGTTCACATAGAAAAGCAATGCTTTCAAATATGGCATCATCACTGATTCTGCACAAAAGAATCACCACTACTGTTGCCAAAGCAAAAGCATTAAGATCATACATTGAACCTTTGATCACAAAATCAAAAGAAGATACTACACATTCACGTAGAGTAGTTTTTAGTTATCTCCGAGATAAATTTGCCGTTACTGAATTATTTAGAAACGTTGCATCAAAAATTATGGACCGTCCAGGAGGTTATACCAGAGTTATTAAACTTGGTAAACGTCAAGGCGATAGCGCTGAAATGGCAATGATCGAATTGGTTGATTATAATGAATTACTACTAAGCGAAAAGGCTCCTAAGAAAGCCAAGTCAACAAGACGTCGTCGTGGTAGTAGTAAAAAAACTGCAGTAACTGAAACTGTTGCTAATGCAGAAGAAACTAAAAAAGAAGAAAGCCAAACTAAAGAAGAAGTTAAAACCAATGAAGTTGCTGAAGATAAAGCAACAGAAGTTGAAGATACTGCTCCTGAAGCTAAAGCTGATGATAAAGAAGATAAAAAGGAAGCATAATCTTTTTTATCCTTTAAAAAATATTAAGGCAATCATTAATTTGATTGCCTTTTTTTGTTTTGATATTTGCAATACTTACTTCTACTTTATTTTAAAATACTTTATAATTTTATTACTTATTATTATCGCAATCGTTAGAAATATGAGCTTTTACAGCAACAACAAATTAATAGCATTCCCTAAACCTTAATAAGTGTTATGGAGAAAACAATTACCAATAATTTTGAGTAAATTTGCATAAAATTTAAAAATTAGTCACATGAGTCAAATTGCTAATATACATGCAAGACAAATCCTCGATTCAAGAGGTAATCCAACTGTAGAAGTTGATGTTTATACTTCAAATGGTGTTGTTGGTCGTGCAGCAGTACCTTCAGGAGCATCTACAGGTGTACACGAAGCTGTAGAATTAAGAGATGAAGATAAAAATACATACCTGGGTAAGGGAGTATTAAAAGCAGTACAAAATGTAAATGATGTAATTGCTGAAGAATTAAGAGGCTATTACGTTAGTGATCAAACTGACATAGACGCAAGGTTGCTTGAAATTGACGGAACCCCTAATAAAGCCAAATTAGGAGCAAATGCAATTTTGGGTGTTTCTTTAGCTACTGCACATGCTGCTGCCCAAGAAACTGGACAATACCTATTTAAGTACATAGGAGGTGTTAATGCCAAAACATTACCAGTTCCTATGATGAATATACTTAATGGTGGATCACATGCCGACAACTCGATAGATTTTCAGGAATTCATGATTATGCCTGTTGGAGGACAAACCTTCGCTGAGGGATTAAAAATGGGCGCAGAAGTTTTCCATAATCTTAAATCGGTTTTAAAAAAAGCAGGATATTCTACAAATGTTGGAGATGAAGGTGGTTTTGCTCCTAACTTAAAATCCAATGAAGAAGCATTGCAGGTAATTTTGCAAGCCATCGAAAAGGCAGGTTATAAACCAGGAGAAGATATATTTATTGCTTTAGACCCGGCGTCGTCTGAGTATTACTTACCTGAAGAAAATGTATATCATATGAAATGGTCTTCCGGTGATAAATTAACTCCTGCAGAAATGGTAGATTATTTTGACAATTGGGTTAATAAGTACCCTATACTATCAATAGAAGATGGTATGGCAGAAGATGACTGGGATGGCTGGAAACTTATGACAGAAAAGATGGGTGATAAAATACAACTTGTAGGTGATGACTTATTTGTTACAAATACTCAAAGGTTGTCAAAGGGTATTTCACAAGGAATAGCCAACTCCATTTTAATTAAATTAAATCAAATAGGTACATTAACAGAAACCATTGATGCAGTTAGCATGGCAACTTCGCATGGATACACATCTGTAATAAGCCATCGGTCCGGAGAAACTGAGGACGTAACCATAGCAGATCTAGCAGTTGCATTGAACACAGGTCAAATAAAAACAGGTTCTGCAAGTAGATCAGATAGAATAGCAAAATACAATCAGTTATTAAGAATTGAAGAAATCTTAGGTGACTCTGCAATTTACCTAGGAAAAGCCTTTCCTTTCCTTAAAAACAAATAAAATATTTTAGATATACACTAAAAAAAGGTCGTTTTATAACTAAATAAACGGCCTTTTTTATTATTATAAGCCTGTTAATCAATCTATTTATAATCAAAAATAATATATTTTGATTTTTTTTTCAAAAAGGCTTGCAGGATTAAAATTAGTGATTACTTTTGCACCCGCTTTTAGAAGCAAATGTTCATAGAAAGATTTAACACACATTTTTTAGGATAATACGCCATAGG
>PKTD01000059.1 GCA_002869315.1 Marinilabiliales bacterium
ACGTAATTACCTGTATTATAGTCTGTTAGTCCGTTAAACCAAAATCCATATCCAAGACCTAACCATCCAAAAACACTTAATTTTCTATTATAATCCCTACCCCAGAAAAGGCTATTAAAATCCACATAGCCTCTGATATCAACATCGCCATAATTACCAATTAGTTCATAATTGATGGCAGCACCAGATCCAGAAGTAGTTTTGAGACTTTTTAAGTTTCCATAATAAAAATTAATACCTGCAGAGAACACAGGATTAAAATGCTTTTTCAAATTTAAACTTTGTGCAAAGGCTATTTCTCCTGAAAATTTTTTAAAAAAACCCGAACTACTTGCATCACCATAAAACTGGCTAATCCCAACAGAATAATTTATCTCTGTATTACTCAGAAAGCCACCACTAGAGGAACTACTATGTGTCTGACTCATTGCAGAACTACCAACAATTAAGGCTATTAAAATAATTAGGGATCTTTCTTTTATCATCAATCTCAAATAATTATTCACAATACTCCATTATATAATCATGAGCCTGACCAAATCCCAGTTCCAGCGATTTATTCCAATCCTTACAAGCACCACCCAAATCATTTAGATAGAATTTTGCTACTCCTCTGTTAAAGTAGTTTCGTACCCAGTTTGAGTAATCCATTATATCCTTGGGCTGTAATGAAAGAGCATGATCAAAATCGGAAATTGCATCATTGTATAACTCTTTTTTACTGTATGCATTTCCTCTAAAAGAATAAATCATAAAATCTTCAGTATCAGGATTCTTATTTAGGGCCTTTTTAAAGTAAGTAATAGCACTGGTATAATCACCCATTTGATATCTTACGACACCCCAATTATAATAGTTTTGGTAAGTACTATCATGAGAAGTAGGTATTAGGCCTTCATCAATATCAATTAGGTACTCTTGAGCATCTTGTACAAAAGATTTAAATATATTAGTTCTAACCTCCCAGTAAGATCTGTTAATGTTCATTTCCCATGTTTGCTCATTAGTATAATAATCAACTAAATAGTCTTTACGAAACGTTTTTACCAGTTTAAATCTTACACCTACATCCTCTCCATTTTTAACAGGGTTAATACCAAAAACCAGATTCCAATTATTTACAACCTCTCCCTTTTCAACTAACAAAACTGCTTTCTTTATTTCATCTTCTATCAGTCCCTTATCCTGCTCAAAATCTCTTACAGTACCACGTGTAAAAGTATTAAGATTCACTCCCCACTTCGTATTATACTCAAAATCTTCCGGAAAAAGTTCTTCTAATTTATTAGCTTTAAAAACATAAAAATCAAATGATTTAAATTTAGTCCATCCTTCCTGAAGTATTGGAAACTCATAATCTCCATCGTAATAAATATGAATCAAAGCCATATATTGTTCACTTCCAACCATAACTCTTCGTAGTTGCAGTGATATAATATTATCCTGGCCTAATTTTTCTCTCTCAGTTTGGGGCTTCTCTTTATTTTCAAAAGATAAAGGTATTCTTCCTTTTTCGGAGATCCATGCTCCATTATCCTGAAGAGCCCATCCCATTATCTGACCTCGATCAATTTCACTTAATATAGGACTCACATTAGAGAAGTCAGTTTCTCCCTCCATATGAACGTAGCCATATTGTGCATTAACAATGAAACCGCTTAATACAAAGAGTGTTAATAATCCCCATGATTTTATTGTAGAAGAAATCATTTTAGTCATAAATAAATGTTTACAATGATGCATAGTGTAAATTTAACAAAGATATTTAGCTTTAAAAGTAGTAGATTTAAAAATAACTATTTTTTTATCAACACTTGAGCAGTGTCGTATTGTATTGTTTTCGTGCAACTTACGCTACCTTAACAATCGAGAAACTTAGTATTTTTACTAATAAATATTCTATATTAAGTTTTTCGCTGCTAAAAATGCTGCTTCTATTCCTGTTTCATCTTTACCACCTGCCATGGCCAAATGAGGTTGACCACCACCACCACCTTTAATATTAGGTGATATTTCCCTTATAATAGTTGAGGCATTAAGATTATGATTTTGTACCAGTTCATCCGACAAGGCTACGGCTAAATTGACCTTTCCTCCACCAGATATGGCAAGAACAATAACAAAGTTATCACCTGATATTCTAAGTTTATGTGCGATATCTTTCAGTTGATTTGGATTAGCATCAATTTTGGCTGCAATGAACTTTTTACCATTCACAACTTCTGCTTTATCAATTAGGCTTTTACTTAAGTTTTGAGCACTTTCGTTCTGCAACTTCTCAAGAGTTTTGCGCATTTTGTTATTCTGCTCAACAAGATTAGTTATGGCACCTATAATATCAGCCTGGTTTTTCACAAGCCCTTTTATTTCCTCTAGAGTTTCAAACTTATCATTAACTAATTTAAGGGCATTTTCAGCTGTTACAGCTTCTATCCTTCTGATGCCTGCTGCTATTCCTCCCTCTGATGTAATCTTCATTAAACCAAGTTCTCCCGTTGCATTAATATGAGTTCCTCCACATAATTCAATGGAATAATTCGGATCAAAGGAAACCACCCTTACTTTATCTCCATATTTCTCACCAAACAATGCTGTTGCGCCTGATTCAATAGCCTCATCCATTGGGATATCAGCTTTTATATCTGAACTTATATTCTGCCTGATTTTTTCATTTACAATATCTTCAACTGATTTGATTTCTTCATCAGTCATTTTTGAAAAATGTGAAAAGTCAAATCTAAGTCTTTGTGAATCAACTAATGAACCTTTTTGTTCTACATGATCTCCTAAAACTTTCTTTAATGCAGCATGAATGAGGTGTGTGGCACTATGGTTTTGTGCTGTGGCTTTTCTTTTAAATTCATCAACTTTAGCAACAAACTTAGCAGTTGGATCTTTTGGCAATGCAGATGCCATATGCACCCACAAATTATTTTCTTTTTTGGTATCAAAAATATCTACTGATCCATTTTCAGAGATTAATTTTCCACTATCTCCAACTTGTCCTCCCGACTCAGCATAGAAAGGAGTTTTATCAAGGACTATTTCATAAATTTTCTTTTTCTTGGACTCCACTATGCGGTATTTCTGAATTATAGCGTCGCATTCCAGTTCAGTATATCCTACAAATTCCGTCTCAAATTGCTTATCAGAAACCTCAATCCAATCACCAGCATCAATATTTGCTGCTTTTCTTGACCTCTCTTTTTGTGCTTGCAAACCTTTATTAAACCCATCCATATCAACCTCATAGCCCTTTTCTCTGGCCATTAGTCTTGTAAGGTCAATGGGAAACCCAAAAGTGTCGAATAATTCAAATGCAAATTCGCCATCAACAACTTTGTCAGTAGAATTATTTATATAATTATCAAATCGTTTTATTCCCTGCTCCAGTGTACGGAGGAAAGCTGTTTCTTCTTCAAATATTACCTTTTCAATAATATTATTCTGTTTAAGAAGTTCTGGAAAAACTTCACCCATCATTTCATTTAGAATTGGTAAAATTTGTGTTAAGAAAGGCGCTTTAAATCCAAGGAAAGTATAACCATAGCGTACGGCTCGACGAAGTATTCGCCTGATTACATAACCGGCACCAGTGTTCGAAGGCAATTGCCCGTCAGCTATGGCAAATGCTACAGCCCTCAAATGATCGGCAATCACTCTCATTGCAATATCCTTATCCTCTTTCTTTCCGTACTTAATTTGTGATAAATCGGCTATTTTTTTAAGCAGCGGTGTGAAAACATCAGTATCATAATTAGACTGTACACCCTGGATAACCATACATAGGCGTTCAAATCCCATTCCGGTATCAACATGCTTTGCCTTTAAATTTTCAAGTTTCCCATTCGCCATTCTGTTAAACTCAATAAATACGAGATTCCATACCTCTATTACTAAGGGATGATCCATATTTACAAGTTCTTTTCCATTTATTTTCTTCTTATCTTCTTCAGACCTTATATCTACATGAATTTCGCTACATGGACCGCATGGACCTGTATCTCCCATCTCCCAGAAATTATCTTTTTTTGAACCATACAAAATCTGGTCTTCCGGAACAATATTTTTCCATTGATTATAGGCCTCATCGTCGGCAGATAAATTATCTTCTTTATCTCCTTCAAAAACTGTTACATACAGGCTTTTCTTATCAACATTCAAAACATCAGTTAAAAATTCCCATGCCCATTCTATAGCTTCTTTTTTAAAATAACCTCC
>PKTD01000075.1 GCA_002869315.1 Marinilabiliales bacterium
TAATTTTAAAATAGTAGAGCTCAGCGTGGGGCCCTATCCTACATGGGAACCATTTGCTTTACCAAAAGCAGCAAAGAAGGAAGGCTGTGATATACTTCACTGTACAAGCAATACAGCACCTGTTAATCCAGGTATGCCTTTAATAGTTACTCTTCACGATATTATTTATCTAGAGGGTATTAGCATTTTCAAAAAAGGTGGCACATGGTACCAGAAATTTGGAAATATGTATCGCCGTTATGTCGTACCGGCTGTTGTAAAAAAGAGCGATAAGATTATTACCGTTTCTAAATTTGAAAGAAACAGAATAAAGGATTTCTTTGGATTTCCTGAATCTGATCAACGGCTAGTTGCAGTTTACAATGGTGTTAGTGAACATTTTAAGCCTGTAAAAGATAAAAGTGAACTAACAAGGGTTAAGGAAAAGTATAAACTTCCAGACAGATATTTCTTTTTTCTGGGAAATACCGACCCTAAAAAAAATACACCAGGAACATTAAAAGCTTTTAGCGACTATTTAAAAAAAACCAAAGAAGATGTCTATTTGGTAATGCTTGACTACGAAAAACAGGAACTTACTAAAATTCTAAACTCCATAGGAGATCCTGAATTAATCAATAAAATAATATTAACTGGTTATGTTGTTAATACTGACTTACCATCAATTTACAACCAATGTGAAATATTCCTTTACCCTTCTTTAAGAGAGAGTTTCGGAATACCGATGCTAGAGGCTATGAGATGTGGAACCCCAGTTATTACTTCTAACACATCATCCATGCCCGAAGTAAGTGGAGGTGCTGCATATATAGTTGATCCTCATATACCTGAAGAAATTACAAACGCCATTATTGAAATACAAAAAGATAATAAACTTAGAGAGGAATTAATTGCAAAAGGTTTAAAGCAAGCCGAAAAATTCTCCTGGAAAAATATGGCTATAGAAGTTTTAGAACTCTATAAAGACATTTATAATAATCACAAAAGATAGTTATTATGATTAAAGGCAGAGATATAGTTGTTGTTGGTTTAGCCGCAATGGATAGCAGGATAGGAAGCAATGTAATAAATCTTTCCTATGAATTTGCCAAACATAACAGAGTACTTTATGTAAACTATCCAATAGATAGGTTTACTCTCTGGAGGGAACGTAAAGACCCACTTATCATTAAAAGGCGGGAAATTATGAAAGGAAAAGGTGATAAACTTGTAAAAGTTACGGATAACTTCTGGAACCTTTATCCTCACACAATTTTGGAGTCAATTAGTCAATTAAAAATCGACTGGCTTTTCGATATAATAAACAAAAAAAACAACAAACGTCAGGCCAAAGAAATAAATGAGGCAATAGAAATACTTGGATTTAAAGATGTTATAATCTTTAATGATACTGATATGTTCAGAAGTTTTTATCTAAAAGAAATGATAAATGCAAAAACTCTCGCATATTATACACGAGATAATATGGTTGCTGTCGACTTCTGGAAAGCACAAGGCATAAGGATAGAAGCAAAACTCATGGCAAAAGCCGATGTGGTGGTTGCAAACTCAACTTATCTGGCAAATAAAGCAAAACAATTTAATCCCAACTCATATTATGTTGGTCAGGGTTGTGATGTAAGCCTTTTCGACAAGAAATTAATAAAAGAAGCACCTGTTGATATTAAAGATATCAAAGGCCCAATAATAGGTTATATCGGAGTATTATTTAACCTTAGATTGGATATAGAGGTTTTAGTACATATTGCGAAACAAAAACCCGAATGGAGTGTTGTGTTGGTGGGCCCTGAAGATGAAGCATTTGAAAAAAGTGAATTGCATAATCTCGACAATGTTTATTTCCTTGGTAGTAAAAAAATGGAAGAACTGCCGGCATACCTTAATTCTTTTGATGTTGCCCTTAATCCACAGTTATTAAATGAGGTTACAATTGGTAATTACCCACGTAAAATTGATGAATACCTTGCCATGGGTAAACCAACTGTCGCAACTAAAACTGAAGGTATGTCTGTTTTCTCAGAATACACTTATCTTGCTCAAAATAAGGAAGAATATGTAGAATTTATTCAAAAAGCATTGGATGAAAATTCCAAGGAATTGGAAGTTGCAAGAGAGAAATTTGCTCGTAGCCATACCTGGGAAGCCAATGCAAATGAAATATTCAAGTATATAGAGCAGATAGAAAATAAAAACAAATAAACAATTCTATGGGAATAGCAGATAAAATAAAGTCCAACGAGAAACTAAAAAGCATTGCACTTCGAATGTTAATGCCCAAGAATCAAGCGCGTCCACGATTGTGGGTTAGAATGTTTGTTAATCCTATTCTTAATAAAAGAGGAAAAGGTTCAACTATTCGCAGAAGAGTTAGAATGGATATATTCCCATATAATGATTTTAAACTTGGTAAATACTCAACTATTGAAGACTTTTCGACAATAAATAATGGCGTAGGCCATGTGGAAATTGGAGACCGTACAAGATTGGGTATGAGCAATGTTATTATAGGCCCCATTAAGATTGGCAATGATATTATGTTTGCTCAAAACATTGTTTGCTCAGGACTAAATCATGTTTATGAAAAAATTGATGTTCCTATTGCCGACCAGAATGTAACTACAAGCCTTATTACTATAGAAGATGAGGTTTGGATAGGTGCTAATGCAGTTATAACAGCCGGAGTAACTATAGGTAAACACTCAGTAGTTGCAGGAGGAAGTGTTGTTACTAAAGATGTCCCACCCTACTCTATTGTAGGAGGAAATCCTGCTAAACTCCTTAAACAATACAATAAAGAAAGCGGTAAATGGGAAAGAGTTAAAGTATAATTCAAAGATTTTTAAGACCATAAAACAATATTATGAATACACTATCCTTTATTTTTTGGTTATTACTTTTTATAGTTTTTTATGCCTATTTGGGTTATGGAATTCTATTGTTTGTCCTTATTCAACTTAAGCGAATTTTCTTTGGAAAGAAAAAAGTAATTAATGATGATTATGAACCTGAAGTTACTCTTTTTGTGGCAGCTTATAATGAAAAGGATTATGTTGATGCCAAGGTTGAAAATTCATTTAGCCTTAAGTATAATCCTGAAAAAGTACGTCAGGTATGGGTTACCGATGGCTCCGATGATGGTACTCCAGATATTTTAAGAAAATATTCCGATAAAGGAGTTGAAGTATATCATGAAGATGCCAGAGGAGGAAAAATTGGCGCCATGAACAGAGGGATGAAATTTGTAAAATCCCCTATTGTAATTTTTTCTGATGGTAATACAATGCTGGGAGAAGAATCTATTCAAAGGATAGTGGATATGTTTAAAGATCCTAAAGTAGGATGCGTTTCTGGTGAAAAGAGAATTTTTAAAAAAGATGCTGATTCTGCAGTAGGTAGCGAAGGAATATATTGGAAATATGAGTCCAAATTAAAAAAGTGGGATGCAGAATTATATTCTGTAGTAGGCGCTGCAGGTGAACTTTTTGCCATAAGAACTGAACTATTCAGAGAAGTTGAAAAAGATACATTACTTGATGATTTTATTATCTCATTAAGAGTTGCAATGGACGGATATACAATACAATACGACCCTGAAGCCTATGCAATAGAGAGTTCATCAGCTAATGTACAGGAAGAACTAAAACGTAAAATACGAATTGCGGCTGGTGGAATACAGTCAATTCTTAGACTAAGTCCTCTTCTAAATATATTTAAATACGGAACACTTAGTTTTCAGTATATTTCACATAGGGTTTTAAGATGGACATTAGCACCTCTTGCATTACCCTTTATCTTTATTCTGAACTTTTTCCTGGCTTTGGATGCAGGAATGGATAGTTTTACCAATATTTATACTTTACTCTTTTATGCCCAAATTGTATTTTATGTATTCGCCATGATAGGCTGGATACTGGAAAATAGAAAGATTAGTATTAAAATTCTTTTCATTCCTTATTATTTCTTTGTAATGAATTATGCTGTCTATAAGGGCTTCCAAAGGTTTTTAAAAGGACAGCAAACTGTAAACTGGGAAAGAGCAAAAAGAGGATCATGAAAAATATTGTGTATTTACTGAGCATATTTCTTTTTATTACTATATCAGTATTAAATGCACAATCATGTGATATTACAATTGGTCCTGATGTATTCTACATCGATGGCGAATCAATGAATATTCCTGCTGGATCAACTGTATGCATAGAAGGATCAGAA
>PKTD01000088.1 GCA_002869315.1 Marinilabiliales bacterium
AACTGGCGATAAAAGCTGGTTGCGATTACTATATTGCAAAGCCAATTGATAAAGACCAATTGATAGAAATAGTAACCAAGAATACTAAGAATAAATAACAGATTTAGATAGAATATCATTGAAAATTAAAGGATATAATATGTAAAATATACCTGAATAGATTAAATTATTTTGTCCTTTAATATCACACTGGATTTTATAAAATTTATTATACTGGTGAAAAATTAACTGATTATCAGTAATATAAATAATTAAAATTTTTAAAATGACAAACTGTAAGTAACAAACATAAAATGTGTTTATAATATTTAGTATGTTATTTAAACAATTGATTTAAAAGAACTCAAAATTTGTATATTTGAAAATATGATAGCTTTAATTGCGTATTTATTTCTGGCATTATTTGTTTCGTTTCTTTGCTCAATAATGGAATCTGTATTGCTCTCTACTCCACAGTCTTATTTAATAGTTAAGCAGGATAAGGGTGCACATTGGGCAAAATCATTTATAGAACTAAAAGTAAATATAGATAAGCCATTATCAGCAATTTTATCATTAAATACTGTTGCCCATACTATCGGGGCAGCAGGAGTGGGGGCCCAGGCTGTAAAAGTGTTTGGAGAAGCTTCTTTCGGGATTGTTTCCGCTATTCTTACAGTTCTAATTCTAGTTATAACCGAAATAATACCCAAAACGATAGGTGCAAAATACTGGAAAAACTTATCAAAAGTATCTTACTTTACAATAAAAACAATGATAGTAATTACCTATCCACTGGTGGTGATGTCGGCATTTATTACCAGAATTATAACAAGTAAACAAGACGAACAAACTACAAGTAGAGAAGAAATAGCTGCTTTGGCAAGCATCGGAACTGACGAAGGCCTTTTTACAGATAAGGAAAACAGAATTATTCAAAATATTCTTAAGCTTAAAAATATTAAAGTAACCGATATAATGACTCCAAGAGTTGTGGTTGCAGTTGCTGATGAGAATTTATCACTACAGGAATTTCTGAATAATAAGGAATACTTGAAATTTTCAAGAATACCCGTTTATAATGGTGATGACGAAAATATTACAGGATATGTATTCAGACATAAGGTGTTTGAAAATTTAGCTGAAGATAAACATCATCTCAAATTGAAAGATATTAAAAGAGACATCCTGGTATTTCCTCAAACTATGGTTTTGTTTTCTTTATGGGAAAAACTTTTAGAGAAAAAAGAACATATAGCCCTGATTGTGGATGAATATGGTGGAATGGATGGTATAGTTACAATGGAAGATGTTATTGAAACCCTTCTTGGTTTAGAGATATTGGACGAGAAGGATACAATAACAGATATGCAAAAGTATGCTCGTGAAAGATGGAAAACAAGGCAGGCAAAGTATAATTTGATGGACAAATTAAACGAAAAAACTGATAAATAGATTAAAGCCAATTTATTAATTAAGATGCATATATTACCTGATAAAGTAAAAAATGAAATTGATAAAGTTTCAGAAATAGCAGGCTTTCTTTGGGAGCGACAATGGGCTGAAAGAAATGCAGGAAATATATCAATAAACCTGAGTTCCTTTTTCGAAAATAATATATCTGACAAGCCGAATAAACTTATTAAATATAACTTTCCAAAAGATGCAGGAGGAATGTTGCTTTTTGTAACGGGAAAAGGTAGTCGCTTGCGCCATCTGGTTGACAGAATTAAAGAAACATCCTGTATAATTAAGATTAATGATGAAGCTAATGCCTACTCCATAATATGGGGAGGTGAAAAGGATGGATTTGAGGTTACTTCAGAAATAATTACTCATGTGTTAATTCACGTTTTTAATCTTGAAAATAATCCTCAGAATAAAATTGTGTTGCATACACATCCCACAGAATTAATTGTATTAAGTCATCATCCTATATTTAAGGATCAGGATAAATTTAATCATTCCCTATGGAAAATGTGTCCTGAGATAAAATTGTTTGTCCCCCAGGGAGTGTATTGCGCTCAGTATGCTTTGTCAGGTACACAAGCACTGGCAGAGATCACAATTGAAGGATTAAAAACAACTAATATTGTGCTATGGGAAATGCATGGAGCACTAGCAACTGCAGAAAATGCTGAAATGGCATTTGATTTACTTGATGTAGCTAATAAAGGAGCAAAACTAATCTTAACAGCCTGGTCGTCGGGTTTTGATCCTGCTGGATTAAGCATGGAGCAACTTGAAGAGTTGGGAAGTATAATATAATTTTACTGTATAATGCAAAGCTTTTTTAATTAGATATAAATTGGTTTGATTTTTAATTCATATAAAAGTATTATAAATAAACTTAAAACTTACAGAGGAGTTGCATAATTTCCCATATTTGAAACTCAATATTTTTATTAATTAGGCTTTTTTTAAATCATTTTGATGAAATTATTGTTCATTAACATTATCATATTTATACTGTTCACCAATGCCTATGGCCAGGTAAGTTCACGCGAACTGGATGGGGAATGGTTGATAATAAATAATAAGGAAAACTATATAAATTCAGATACCCTTAAATTATATCGAGGTTTAGATTATAAAAGCGATTCCAATATTTGTAAAGTCATAGTGTGGAAAAAGCATAGAAAAAACCTAACTATAAATTATATTGGTAACTGCATCGACTCTAGTAGTATATTGAATTATCAATACAATAGTAAGATTAAAATAAGAACTGAAAATAATATTCAGTTCATTGATTTAATATCTGCTAAAAAAACTAATTTATCATATAAAATACTAAGTTTAAAAAGTCAACAAAATTCTATCAATAACGACTTGGTTTCCGTATTGAGTTTAGCAAAAAATATTAATATTGACTATAATTCAGAGCCCTCAAAATTAAAGAACGACAAGGGTCCAAATTCCTGGTATTACTGGTATCTTTTTCAGTTTCTATAATACTTTAAAGAAAATAATGATATTGTAAATACTACGCCATGCTAGGCTAAAAAATATTGTTTTGTATTTGCAAACTCCTAAGTTAATTTCAATAATTCCAACTATATGAAATTTAAAATATTAGTAGGGCTTTTTCTATTTTTATTATTAATTGAGTATATCAATTATATATTCTTGATTAATAATGGTATTATCAGGTTAAAACCTACAATTTATTATTTAAAACAGAAATAATAAATGATACCACTTTTACGTATTGTTAGATAATGTATCTTTTATTTTACCCTGATTATGAGTAATGAGTCATAAGTTTTAATTCTTAGCGAAATAAATTATAAATTTGAATTAAATATTAAACATTAGATAATGAAAATTAAACTCCCGTTTCTGTTTGGAATTTTGATCTTAATAAGTTCATGTTTGCCAGAAAATGAATCTACATTTTCAGAGTTTTCGATGGTCAATTATGATATTGTGTTGAATGGAAATCGAATTACTGAATATACTGTGAAAGTAGACAATAATGAAGAAGAAAAAGTAACCTACGTTTTTACTGACTCTCTAGTGTATAAAACTACCAGAAATACACAGGATAGTATAATTTTTAAACACACTTATTATATTGGAAGTGACTCACTTGCATATAAAAGCATAGATTCAGGTTATCGAGAAAATGATGGCTATTATGTAAATTATACTTACGATTATGAAAATGGTTTCCTTGTGAAAACAACAGGATCTGGTTTTAATAGAGTGTATGACCAAACTATCGATTTTACAATTAATAATACAGTTTTTGAGGATAATATTATTTCCATTGAACAATGTTACTCTTCAGCCTGTTGTACTGATGGTGTTTTATATAATAATTTCAATAATTTATTGGATGTTGATAATTTTTCTAATGGTCTGTTAGGTAATATTAATAAGAAATTGATTGATATGATTATTGCTGAAAACTGTAATTCTCAGCAAAGTACATTCACTTATGAGTTTGATGATGATGGATATGTAGTTAATAAGGTAGAGACTTTTACTAGACCTCCTGGTGGTTCTTATAATTATTATTATACAAGAGTTACTACAACTAAATACACTTATACCAAGGAATAATAATTATGAAGGAAAAGGTAAGATGGGGGATAATAGGCCTTGGTAAAATTGCCCATAAATTTGCTAACGACCTACAACTTTCAGAGGATGTAGTGATTCAGGCTGTGGCTTCCCGAAGCATTAAAAAAGCAAAAGAATT
>PKTD01000115.1 GCA_002869315.1 Marinilabiliales bacterium
TAATTGGTTTTGCGTATTTGTTTAGTGTTTTAACTATAAGAACAAAGAATGTAGGTGCTGTGAATTAGAGTGTGAGTTGTGAGAATCAACTCAAGATTCTTAGCTCACACTCTGGTCTGTAAAGTAGCCCCAACAGGACTCGAACCTGTATCTAAAGTTTAGGAAACTTCTATTCTATCCCTTGAACTATGGGGCCATTAATTATCAATTAAGAACTAAAAATTACATTATAATTCAATGCAATTTCATATCTAAAGTTTAGTCCCGAATTCTTGGGATATTCTATCCCTTGAATCCTGTTTGCCAACAGGCAAATTAGGGTGCTAAAATTCAGTTCGCAAAAATAACACATTTTTTGTTAAACGATTGGAAATTAATTTACTTTTGCGCGCTTTTTTAAAATGCATATTTTAGCTTTTATAAATAATCATTAAATATCTGTATATCATGGCTTTTATTCAGAAAGATAAGTTGTTTAGCTGGAAGTGGATTAAGAACTACAGCCTAATTATAATCGGGGCTTTTATTATGGCCTCTGGATTTGTACTTTTTATAACCCCACACAAAATTGTGCCTGGTGGTGTTTATGGTATCTCTATAGTTTTACATTATATTTTTGATACTCCGGTGGGACTTACAGCATTATTCTTTGATGTACCACTAACTCTTATAGGTATTAAAATTTTAGGGCCTCGTTTCGGAATGAAAACTGTAGTTGGCTTCACTGCAACTGCACTTTTTATGGATACCCTAACTTATCTTTACGGAGCACAAGCATTAGTACCTGATGATCCCTTATTATCTTCTATTTTCGGAGGATTGCTTGTTGGTATCGGCCTT
This sequence comes from Marinilabiliales bacterium, assembly GCA_002869315.1. GTDB lineage: Bacteria > Bacteroidota > Bacteroidia > Bacteroidales > F082 > BM524. Next base: position 841 of record PKTD01000115.1, read on the forward strand.
GGACTTATTTTCAAATCCAGAGCAACTTCTGGAGGAACCGATATAGTAGCCATGATGATTAGTAAGTACACAAAAATGCCTGTAGGCAAACTTCTTATTATCATCGACTCTGTTATTGTAATATTAGGATTAGTCGTTTTTCAAGATTGGAGAATACCACTATACTCTCTAATCGTAATATTTATTACCGGAAAAGTTGTGGATATAATACTGGAAGGAATGAATTACGATAAGGTGCTCTTTATTATATCAGAAAAGCATAAGGAAATAGGAGATAAAATTGTAAAAGACCTAAACAGAGGGGGTACTTTCCTCAAAGGAGAAGGTATGTATACAGGATCTGATAAATCTATCGCTTTTGTAGTAGTAAACAGACGTGAAATGACTATGCTACAGGATTATATTCATCATATAGATCCAAAAGCATTTGTTACAGTATTAAACAGTAATGAAATACTTGGTAATGGTTTCCGGTCACTAAAAGATAAAATAGATTCTTAAAAATAAAATTACCAATCGATATGGTGAACAGTGTAGTTTTCCGATTTATAGGATTCTATCACCTGATCTCTTGCTTTAACTGCTTCTTCCCTCGTTTCAAAGGCATTTGATGTTCTGTAACCTCTATCGGCTTCACCCCAGTTGGGAACAGTTTTAATCAATATATCGTTGAACTTATAATTTAGTTCATAAGATTTGTATTGTTTGTGTATATTGCTGATATACATATGGTAGGAGATATTGGAACCATCACCATAAGGATCGCAATAGCATGAAGAAAATACATAATAGTAATAAGGGCCACATCTGTCTGGCTGATATGTATCAACAAATAAAGGACTTTCATCAGGTTTTCTTGGAGGATCAATTGAGTTTGTATAAACTGTGCCAATAAAATCGTAACATATTGTTATGCCTGCAAGCAAAATATCCAAATCACCATCCTTATCGTAGTCTCCCCATTTTGCTAAACCGTTAGCAACTCCAGGCAAACCGGCCACCACATCTTCAAAACTAAATCCAAGGTTGTTTTTATACACTAAAGTATAAGACCTTTCCAACGACTCCCCCGACATTAACACATCCAGATCACCGTCGGCATCAAAATCACCTAAATCAACAGTGGCACGTTTTAAAGGTCTAACATTAATAGGAACTGCCCGGAATACAATATTTGACTTATTTTCATACGCATAAGTAACAGGATATCCATTTTTATCAGATCCGCTAATAAAGAAGTCTAAAGCCCCATCGTTATTTAAATCACCCCATTTAGCTTCACTTTCCCAAAGGGGTATTAGTGATAATCCAAGTTTGACATACCTGCCATTTTCATATTTGAAGATAGAAGTATAAGGATCGCCACCATTATTTCCGGTGATAAGGATGTCCATATCCCCATCTTTATCATAATCACCCCAATCTACTGAACCATCATAAATTCCTGGTATACCAAAATCCATTTCACTGAAAATGCCCTGGTCGTTGCGATAAATTCTAGTGGATAAACGGCCATTAAATTCTTTGCCAGCTACGATAATGTCTAAGTCACCATCATTATCAAAGTCACCCCAATCAATAGACCCATCACTCACAGGTGTAAAATAATCCTTTATAGCTGTAAAGTGAAATGGTCCATCATTTCTATACAGTCTGATAATAAGTTGATTGGCCTCTGAAATACCGCTCATAATAATATCATTATCACCATCCCCATCATAATCGCCAGTGGCTGTCGCTCCTCTGGTTAAAGGAGGAAATTGGTTTTTAACTTTCACAAATTCTTTATTAAAACTGTTTTTTGCCAATTGTGAAACTATCCTTTGATTATTATGAATATAATTACTTCCCATAAGGATAATATCCAAATTATCATTATGACCTGCATCTATCCATGATCCTACAGGCTCCATCACACCATTAAGGTTGGTTTTTGCCTCATTAAATATTTGAGAATATCCAAATGTAAGTGCTAAAAAGAAAATGATAATCGACAAATAAAGTTTTTTCATCTGTAAGAAATTTTCAAATTTGTTGAATAATTCACATTATTATTCAAGCATTAAAAATAATATGTTTTCATTAGTAATTTGATTATAAAAAAAATACCAATTAACAATTTAAAGTTAATATATTTAATTGACTTTTCGACACTTAGCAATTAGGCTTTTAATAAAACTTTAAACACTTCCATTTTCAGGATTACAATTAAATCTGCAAAAAGCAATTTTTATTTCTTAAAAAGAACAATTACAACAATTATCAAAACCATCAGGGCCTGAAAATTAAATTTGAATAAGATTCATATATATAATAAGTTTAAAATTGCATTGGATTTATATAAATTAATATGCTTAAATATTTAAAAATCAAACCCCTATTTATTTTAATAAAACTAACGCATCATCTTGATTTAATGGATTTTAAAAATAATATTTAAAAAGCTTCCAAATCTATTTTTCAATTAAGTTTAATTATTATATTTGCCGACACTAAATTTCCGATAAATCATTGTATTTATGAACAAAAAAAGTATTGGACAAATTGCACAGGTTATTGGACCTGTAGTTGATGTGGTTTTCGAGAACGAGGCCGACATCCCAAACTTACACGATGCACTTGAAGTTACCAGAGAAAATGGCGAAACTTTGATATTAGAAACCGCACAGGCTATTGGTGAAAATACCGTTCGTACAATTGCTATGGATTCCACTGATGGGCTATGCAGAGGTACCAAGGTAGTTAATCTGGGCCAGCCAATTTCAATGCCAACAGGTGAAGAAATTAAAGGTAGATTATTTAATGTTATTGGTAAACCAATTGATGGATTAGGTGAAATTAATTCAGGCACTTCCTATGCCATACACCGTGAGCCACCATTGTTTGAAAATTTAAGTACTTCATCAGAAGTTCTTTACACAGGTATTAAAGTTATCGACCTTATTGAACCATATTCAAAAGGTGGAAAGATTGGATTGTTTGGAGGAGCAGGAGTTGGTAAAACCGTAATTATCATGGAACTTATCAACAATATTGCAAAATCCTATTCCGGACTTTCTGTTTTCGGTGGTGTTGGGGAGCGTACTCGTGAGGGTAACGACCTTCTCCGTGAAATGATTGAATCGGGAGTTATAAAATATGGTAAAGAATTTGAAGAAGATATGGCCAAAGGCGGATGGGATCTTTCTAAAGTTGACAGAAAGGAACTAGCTGAATCACAGGCCACACTTGTTTTTGGTCAGATGAATGAGCCTCCTGGAGCGCGTGCACGTGTTGCACTATCAGGACTTACACTGGCAGAATATTTCCGTGATGGAGATGAAA
>PKTD01000177.1 GCA_002869315.1 Marinilabiliales bacterium
ATAGAATGCTCACTTAAAATATAATCATCATAAATGCTTTTGTGGCAGCCAGCACATGTACCTGGAACATTTGCAGGGTTAACTGATGATCTTGGATCACTTTCTTTCAACTCCATATGAGTTGTATGACAATCAGTACAAACAGCACTTACTAACAAACCCTTTTCATTTAACCCTTTACCATGAATACTTGTGGAATAATCAACAAAAGCATCTTTTTCTTTTAGATCAGTTTCCCGATTTGCATTACCATCTTCCACATGGCAACCTCCACATAATGTTGGAATGTTTCCTCTGTATGTGGGTGCTGTATCATCGAACCTTGACTTCACTAAATGTGTACCATGGCAATTTGTACAATAAGGAGCATCGTCCATTTTTTTCAAAAATCCCTGACCGTGACCACTAATGAAATAATCATTAGACATTTCCACGTGGCAATTTGAGCAATCCACTCTAGCGTTAGTTTCGCATGGTCTTTTTAAATGGTCGGATACTTCAGTATGACATTTGGAACACTGTATATTTGAGTGTACAGATTTTGCTAAATGATTGATATCAAAATTAATAGTATCACCATTAGTTTTTATTATTGGTTTTGAATCATCCTTGGTATTATGACATTTGAGACAAGTTTGGTTAGGAATTAAATTTTCAATTTTTTCCTGAGGGTCCACCTTGTGTGGTGGGTGGCAACTAGTACATGATGGCACATCACCAGGAGATTTTTCCCATAACTCACTCTTAATAATTTTTTTGTGAGTTTGTTCAATCTTTATGTGGCACTTCATACAGGTACGAGCGATTCTTCCAGGATTTACTGAAGAGTTTGGACTCTCATGAGGCAAGATAAGGTGACTGTTATGGCAATCATTACATGTAGCTGTCACTAATAAACCACTTTGATACAAACCTTTACCATGAATACCCTGACTATAATTTTCTACAATATTATGTTCAGTAATGTTATAAATCCGTGCCACAGGAGCACCTTCTTTATGACAATTTCCGCATAATATTGGGATATTCATTTTGTAAGTCATGGAGTTTGAATTCCATTTTGAAAGAATATCATGATTGCCATGACATTCCTTACAGTCAGGAGCATAAGGCTCATTTAAACTCAATGCCTGACCATGAATACCCCTGTCAAACTGCATTCCTGTTTCTTTATGGCATGAATTGCAGTTAACCGGCATTAACTTCTTTTCCTGAAAAGCATGTGGAAAGTCTTCTGCAACCACATCTGAATGACATTCAGCGCATTTCACATCTTTATGTACCGAATTCGACAATGCATCTGCTTTTATGAAAACAGATATTGTTTTGCCGTTTCTTTCCATAGTTAATTCTTTGTCTTCATGACACATAAAACAGTCTTCATTACTTTGTGAAAAAGTATTTAAAGAACTTAATAACAGTGAAAACAAGACAATCATACAAAAGCTAATGCTTTTCAATTTAATATCCATCATACCTAATCAATTTTGTTTCAATTTTATGTACTCTTAATGCCAACCATTAATCATGCTTTTAAAGTTTGACAAAGGTGTTTTTCCTATCGTACAGAAATATACGTGGATAATAATAAATATGGAGAGTACAAAACCCATAATTATGTGTATCAAATCGATGAAATGTATACCACTCATCCCAAAGATTCTATTTGGTATCAAGTCAGGAAAAAGTAAAATATAGCCAGTTATAATTATCACAGGTACAAAAAAGTACATTATGATAACATAACTTAGTTTTTGTAAAGGATTGAATTTCCTTTTTTTCGTTATTGGAAAAGGTGCTTTTTCCTTTTTAAATATTCCGTAAGAATAATAACGAAATTGTTTCATTACCCTTTCCATCATACCTTTAATTGGAAACTGATAGTAATTACCATTACCAGTCCAACGGTTTGCAGTTAAGAAAAATACATAAAAAGCACTCAAAATTATCCCTGCATAATTATGTATGGATATTGAGTAATTGAAAGGGATTATTGTAAAATCTTTACTCGTGTATTGTAAAGTTAAACCAGTAAAAACAAGAGCTAAAAATAAAAGTGCATTAAAAATATGCCACAAACGGACCCAAACAGGGTATAAATATACTTTTTCGTTCATTTTGATATTGATCTTAAAACAGCGTGAATAATAACTAATAACATAACCAATCCGAAGATAATTCCACTTAAGTAATTCAGATACACATTTCGGTTAGCCCCGATTATATAACCATCACTTAGTGTGGCTGCATTTAAAAAACCAAACTTACTTCTGTTCTCTTTTGCTCTGAACTTATAAAGAGATGCTAAAAGATCTGAATTTCTAGAATTACACTCTGCACAAAGTTTTACAGCATCTTTTTTAGGTTGAACCTGATGTGCAACCAGAACGTCATCGCTGACATGTGCATGACACTCAATACATCTGACTCGAGAAAAATGAGCAATTTGATTCGGAAGCCAGTCGTGAGAGTCAATAACATTTGGCTTTTCTTTATCAGATATTAAATTGTATTTATTTACATCTGCGTGACAACTCAAACAAATATTATTGTCGTAAACAATTGTCTCTAATATGTTATCATTATTACGCGCATTAATTTTGTAAGAATGAGGATTATGACACATCCAGCATGTGAATTCTTCACTGTGCTTTGTTGAATGTACACTTTCATGAAACTCATCATTTATCTGTTCAAATTTGTATTGTGCTGTTGCGTCGTCGCCCTCATGGCAATCTAAACATCCCGGTAATTGCTCCATTTGCAATTCGTTATTATGAGGGAATGATGTATAATCCCATGAATGGCAATCAATACATTCGAATGATTTATGGTTTTGTTCATAATACAACACCGAGTCAATTATGAAATATGGATTCATGAGTTTGGTTACCTTTCTCTCAAGCATATCATTGCTAAAAGTATAGGTAGGTCCACCATGACAAGCAAAACATTTGCTATTTTCTTCCGAGCGAGGAACGGCATCATCCGCCTCCTCTTGTGAAAAAATTAACAATGACATTGCCAACAATAAAACTAATAAACTGTACTTTTTCATTAATATAATATTATTTAAATTGTTGTTTAGATATTAATTTGGTTCATTATTATCAATAATTAATATAGTTCCCTGTGACACTCGTAACATGGCATCTCTTGCCAATCGGTCATTTCCATTGGGTGATTAAATAATAGTGTGCTGTCTGAATGAGTATATTCCATATTCCCTGCCGGTCCTTGTGCTTTTATGACATGGCACAGATTGCAATCATTAGATATAATATGTCCATCTTCACTTCTGAAACTATCATTATGACATCTGTAACATCCTGGTGATTCACTGTGGCCGATATGATTAGGATAGACCGAGTAATTGGCCTTCATAAGAGGAAAGAAATTATTCCTATAACCTTCTTGTATAGAATTAATTGCAGTACTAATCAAATTTTTGTTTTCAACTACAAAATCTTCATAATACTTATTATAGTAGTCTGATATTTTAGTTTCAATATATTTCATTGCACTATCGGTTGTTGGAAACTCTCTTACCAATATTCCCATTGCAACACTCTTAATTTCAGGTATACTTTGTGAAATTTCACCAGCAGCAATTGAATGATCTACAAATTTTTGTGGTGATAAATAATCATGAGAGGGTCTATTATGGCAGTCAACACAATCCATGGTTCTGCTTTCATGACGTGGGCTATCTTCAAATTCACCAAGCTTGTCATCTTTATAAATCCTTACTTCACCAGTTTCCAAATTGGTATATTTTACTTCAAAAATGGTGTCTCGTTTAAACGATGTTGATGTATACTCAATGTTTACATTTGGATTAATATGCCAGTGAATACCTTCAGCCAGTCCTTTAGCCTTATGCTCAGAGGCAGTTTTTAGAAGTAACTGGACATTCCATTCTGTGTTTTCTTCATCAGAGAGGTAAGATTTTCTATTTACCAGTTTAGAATCATAGAATTTTTCTGGCCAGTGGCATTTTTCACATGTCTCTCTTGCCGGACGCAAACTGTGTACAGGAGTTTCTATTGGTGTTGGGTAGGAGTTTGTTAATACTGAATAAACCTGATAAAGCCCCGACATTTTTGATTTTACATACCAGGTGGCTCCTGATCCCACGTGACATTCCACGCATCTTACTCTGGAGTGTGCTGAACCATGATAAGTTACATATTCAGGCTCCATGACCGTATGGCAAACAGTTCCACAAAATTCATTCGACTCAGTATAATGAAATACCTGATAACTTCCGATGGAAGTAAAGAGCAAGAAGATTGCCGTACCTATAACAAAAATTAAAACAACGAGCCTTTGTCTTGGATCATTTAAGTTGACAATAGGGAATTTTACTTCTCTAACAACCTCACGTTTTTTATCTTTTTTTATCTTCGAAAATGTACCAACCGGAATTAATACTAAGCCAATAACAAGAAAAACCGGCAAAACAATATAAGAGAATAATCCAAGATAATCACCAACTTCGCTAGGGAATATTAATGAAATAACTATCGAAAAAACTATGAGTAAAAAACTAACAGAAGCAAGCACTGCTCCTGAAATTGTAGTCCAACTATAAAATGATTTTGGTAGTCTCATTGTTGTATTTTTAGTTATGAGGGCATAGTTTTTACTATGCCCTCATGATTAAGTATTATTTTAAAATTCCCACCAACGGGTAATGTTAAATCCAATTAGGAATTCACCTCTTGTCCAGTCATTAGAATTATTCCACATATAATTTTCCTGTGGAAGTATTCCAGATGAAGAAGAGATAAAGATTTCAAAAGCATGAGATGCAGTTGCAACCTGATACCCAATTCCAAAATTAGGATTTGCTTTATTTGTAACAATTTGATTTTCCTTTAATCCCTTAAGGTTTAATGGAACAGAATAATGGAAAACAACTGATGACTGAGGTGAAACTCTGATTCTTCCAAATAGTCCTAAGCCAATTCTATCATGATCCTGTCCACTGTAAGAACCTATTGAATCTGCAGCAACTGTGTTATAATGGGTAAAACTTGCGTTAACTCCAAAGGTGAAGATATCGTCAAATTTTCTGCTAATCATAATTTGAGTAAAATATGATAAACGGTTGGCAAACTTATAAGTAGAGTCTTCAGTAATAGTTTCGAATACTGATTTATTTTGGCCGTCTATTCCAACTACGGCAAATAATGAAACATCTACGGGAATTGTATTTTTTCTGGTTTGACGTAATAAAGTCCATTTTAACCTGAAATCACTCATCATTTTAACCCTGGTTATTCCATATCCAATTTCAAGATTGTCTCTCAATGAATAAGAAAGCCCCATGCGTGTATTTGCAGAAGGAGCATAAATACCATAAAGGTCAGAAATGCCATTGTCTTTTAACATGCCAAATCTGTGCTGTATCTGTGTTTCAAGATTTCCTTTGTTATGGGTAAAAGTTGTTTGTTCATCAATTAAATATCCACTTCCCCAAGCTTCACTTACGGGACGGTCCTTAATTTTTTTCTTTTTTGTTTCTTGTGAAAATGCCACACCTAATGTTAAGCTTAGCACTAATATTAATGATATAAATTTTTTCATCTGTTTTAATTTTAATATTTTACAAATCAATAAGATAACTATTATTAATTATTTAATGCACCTTGCTGAATCCAAAGCAGAATTAATTGTACATCACTAGCGCTATATACTGACCATGAATGAGTGCCTGCATCAGGGTGAGGGTATGTATAAATTTTACTTTCTTCCGGAATTTCTGTATTTACAAGTCCTTTGCTCATAATTTGATCGTAAGCTGCATCAGTTTGTAAATTCAATGAATGTATTTGCCCATTATGGCATGAAGCACAGTTATTGATAGTGTTCCAAATTGGAGTAATTTCTTCTGCAAATGAAACCGGAACTTCAGGGTCTGGTGGAACCACTTTTGGTTCAACAGTAAACTTATATTGGCACGAACTTATTATTAAAGAAGTCGTTACCATAACAATGATCATTAGTAAAAATCTTTTCATGTTTTTCGTTTTTTATTATATTCTATACTAGCAAAAATACTCATTTACAAGATCATGTTTAAAATTCACAATATGATATATGTACTCAACTTAGATGTTGCTACCTCCATTTCTAATTGATAAATATCAATATTTTAATACGCTGTTAATAAATTATATTTACATTAATTAGAATATTACTTTTGCACCAATATATTGTTTTGTATTATGGCAAATGCGAATTTTGTTGATCATGTAAGAATATTTTGTGCTTCCGGAAAAGGAGGCCCGGGATCATCACATTTCAGAAGAGAAAAGTATTTACCCAAAGGAGGCCCCGATGGTGGCGATGGAGGTAAAGGTGGCGACATAATTATGATCGGTAATTCGCAAATGTGGACGCTTCTGCATTTGAGGTATACAAGGCATTTACGTGCTGAACACGGAGAGTCAGGAAGTAAGTCAAGGAGTACAGGTGCTAATGGAAAAAATATTGTAATTGAAGTTCCATTAGGAACCATTGCAAAAAATGCAGAAACTGGTGATATTATTGGAGAAATTACAGAAAATGGTGAGTCTATAATATTACTAAAAGGAGGTAAAGGAGGGTTAGGTAATGATCATTTTAAAAACTCTGTTAATCAGGCGCCTAAGTATGCTCAACCTGGAGAAGAGGGCTCGGAGGCTCCAATTATTTTTTAATTGAAAATATTGGCTGATGTAGGCTTAGTTGGTTTTCCCAACGCAGGTAAATCTACATTGTTATCAGTTGTTTCTGCTGCTAAACCTGAAATAGCTGACTACCCTTTCACAACATTAACACCAAATTTAGGAATAGTATCATATCGTGATAACCGTTCCTTTGTAATGGCAGATATACCAGGTATTATTGAAGGAGCAAGTGAAGGAAAGGGTTTGGGAATAAGATTTCTGAGGCATATAGAAAGAAACTCAATGCTGTTGTTTATGATTCCTTGTGATTCTGATGATATACTTAAAGAATATCAGGTTCTGCTGAATGAATTGAAGCAGTATAATCCTGAATTGCTGGATAAAAACCGGATTCTTGCAATAACAAAATCAGACATGATAGATGATGAATTAATGGAAGAAATGAAGTTAACTTTACCTGATATTCCTAGTGTTTTTGTTTCATCTGTGGCCAACAAAAATATCGATAAACTTAAAGATTTGATTTGGTTGGGTTTGAATGACTAATACTAAATTTTTTATTTTAGTTCGTATACTTTAAAGTATTCATTATCAATTAATACATTGTAGTTTAAGCGAATGTCGCTTCCAAACGACTTTTTCAAAATTACTATGTATTTGCATCCATGGTTTTTCAAATGTGAAATATAGTTCTTGTCGAAAAGTTTCGAATTATCACAAACCCATCCTTTTCTATTTGCAAAATACATTGGAGTAGGATATTCGCCACTGTTTATAACTATTAAATCATCCTGGTTTGATATACTGTCGAGACTTGATTCTAATCTTATAATTTCTTTCTCATTGGGTTTGATAACGAAATCATTCCATTGATTTAAAACTCCTTCTATACAAATAGCAAATAATATAATCTTTACTAATGTAGAGTTTTTTATTTGGCTCATACCATATGAAGCCACCAGAGCCATTACAGGTACAAAAGGTAAAACATAATATGAGTGAAATGCAAAAGTTTTACCCGATTTAAATATTATCAAACTGAAGAATATAAGACTTATCAGAAAAGTTATCCAGATAATTTTATCCTTCTTAATAATAGAAGTTATTAAACCAAATAATAACATTGAGAATCCAACATAACGTATTGCAGTTTCATAGAAATGATTGAGTATTTCAGGGAGATATTTTATGGATTCATTAAAACCCTGACTTAAATTTTTACCCATAAAGAAGTACCATAATCCAAATTCATCAACGAGATATGGAACCCAAATATAATACCAAAAGAAGGTAATTCCTGCTATAACTGAACTTGCTCCAATAAATATTACTTTTCTTAGGTAATTCCCCCCACTAAATATCCAAATGCTATACAAAAACCAAATATAAACTACCGGTAGTTTCGAGAGAACTCCAAATAATCCAAAAATAAAATACAATATTAGATTAGAAATGGGGTTCCTGCCTTCTAGATAATTAGTTCCATAATATAAGGATATGATTACCAGGGATGATGCAAAAGTGTCGGGCATTATTTTCCTAGAGTATGCAAACCAAAAAGATGCCAATAAAATAATGGCAGCGTTGAATGCAATTTTCTTTTCAAAATATTTTAAAAGTAGTTTGTAAAAGAAAAAAACACCAATACTCGAAATCAACAAATTTATAAGTCTTCCATACCAATGATCGTATCCAAATACTAACGAAAAAACATATATTAAATAATTAAAAATGGGGAATTCCATTCCCGTAATTCCGGATTTCTCTCCTGCAATATCTACTCGTGGATAAAAAATATTTGGATCTGTTGTGTAGAAGTTCCGTGCTGCCATACAAACCGTTGTTTGGCGCCAGTTATGTGCAACTTCTATAGGTGGATTAGTAATTCCATAAAGTCTTAAAATTCCAAATAGGATTATCCAAAATTTGATGTCGCTGAAAATGTTTTTTAAATTAAATTTAGTCAAAATCAATCTAATTCAATAATATTATTTTTTATGGCGAACTTCACAAGATCTACGGTTGTTTTTATATTTATCTTCTTCATAATATTAGTCTTGTGAGTTTCAACAGTGCGTATGCTTATAAATAGTTTATCAGCAATTTGTTTATTCGTTTTGCCCTGGGCAAATAGTTTTAAAACTTCAGTTTCACGAGGTGAGAGTTGGGAAATTAAATCTTTTTCATTGGAGTTATCCTTATCATGCAAATAGGAATTAAGTAGAAGATTGGTAATGGTTTTTGCATAGAAGTCATAACCGTTTCTTAATGAATAAATTGCTTCCAGCATTTCAGATCTGCCAGTATCCGAACTAAGGTGACCTTTTGCCCCAACTTTTATTAATTTTAGAATGAATTTCTCATTTACTTTAATTGTTAATACAAGGACCTTAAGTTTAGGGTAACGATAAGTAATTACTTTAATATCTTCAAGAATCTTCTTTTGGGGAGAATGTACAACAACTATAGCCACATGAACTAAATTATCCTGTATACTGAGCAATAACTCATTTATATTAGTATGGCACGAAATAAGTTTAATGTCTTCTGTATTAGACACTAATGCTCCAATAGCCTCACTAAAAACCGGATGTTCATCAACAATAGATACGTTAATCATATTAAAGATTTTGATGCATCTTTTAAAAAGGCTGCGAAGTTAATAAACAAAACTGTAATTTTGTAGGAGAAAAATTGTAAAATAATGTCTGATAAGCCAAATTATCTTAAATATCTGGAGCTTACAAATGCAATAAATAGTATAATTCTGGAAAGACGAGATGTTGATGTTACACTAAATCAAATTGTTGATGTTTTTAATGGAAAGCAAAAGTTAACAGGAATAAGTTTCATAAGAATAATTTATCAGGGTAAAGAGTACAAAAGTGAAGAGCACTCATCCATGGGCGTTTGCTTTGAAAAAAAATTCGATGGCTTGAAAGGAGAAAAAGGAGCAGTTCAGATGTGTTTTTCAACTTATGCTGAAGAAGATTTTGAAAATGATTCCCCAAAAAATATCTTTGTAAGTAATACTTCAGAATTGTTGACAGGATATTTTTCAAAGATTAAAACCAATGGAAAAAGCAGAGGTAATAATGAAGAAGGTGAATATATAGAAAAGTCTACTATTAGCCTTAAATTTCTACAACGATTCATTAATAAAAATACTCACAACAGAGACGTTTACCACGATTTAATGCCATTTAAAGTAAAAGAGATTTTACTTATTTCAAGCCTTTACGATGCTTATGCAATTGAAAGAGAGGGGCGTTTTTCTGAGCATATGCTGGGTCAGTATATGGACTTAAACTTAACTTCCTTTCCTAGAATTACAGGTGCATCCTCATCACAACAGGCATTTGAAATACTCGAATCAAAGCAGTTTGATTTGGTAATTTATATGGTAGGAACGAATAAAAAAATGCCCGTTGCAACTACCCGTCAAATTAAAAAATATTATCCATATTTACCTATTTACCTGCTAGCAAATAATAGCACTGATATTGCTTATTTCCAGAATATAAATGATGAAAAGCCTTTTGTAGACAGGATATTTAACTGGAATGGTAATTCTAATATTTTCTTTTCAATGATTAAATTATTGGAAGATAGTATTAATGTATTTAATGATACCGAAATAGGTAATGTTAGGGTTATACTTTTGGTGGAAGATAATCCTACTTATTATTCCCGATATCTTTCGTTTTTGTATAAGGTGCTGATGGAGCAAACAAAACGAATAATAGAAGAAGTAAGTACTGATGAACTATACAAGGTTCTCAGAATGCGTGCCAGACCTAAAATACTAATAGCAACAGATTATGAAGAGGCTGTTGAAATAATAAAGGCACATAAAAAATATCTTCTCTGCTTGATTACTGATGTTAAGTTTAATAAAAAGGGAGTGTCGGAGCAAAGTGCCGGCATTGATTTAATAAAGTATACAAGGAAAAAAATTGGAAATCTTCCTACAGTTATACAGTCATCCGAATTGTCCAACGAAAAACTGGCAGCCTAAAATAATTCATTGTTTATCTATAAAAATTCAGAAACCTTATATCAGGATTTCTTAAAGTTTATTACCAACAATCTGGGTTTTGGTGATTTTATTTTCAAAGACAAAGATGAAAACGAAATTGCCCGCGCTTCAAATGTAAATGAATTTGAAAAAAAATTGCGTACAATTCCTATTGATTCCTTATTGTTTCATGGAGCAAAAGATGATCTTTCAATGTGGTTAATGGCCAGGGGAGAAATACGTGCAGCTAACAAATTAATACCTAAGAAGGTAAGTGATTTCGATAATTTTGATGAATTACGTGAAACTGTTGTTAAATTAATACAAGCCTACAGATCAGAGAAAGCCACGGGAAATGTAATTCCTTATGAAAAGGGAATGAATATTGAAGAAGGAAATGTTTACTCCTTGGCAGAAGGTTCAATGGGTGGTAAAGGAAGAGGCTTGGCATTTATTAATGCATTAATAAACAATTATAATTTCAGCCGATTTCTACCAGATATTAAAATAAGAACACCACGTACAGTAATCATAAGAACGAGCGAATTTGAAAGTTTTATCGAGAATAATGATTTACACTCTGTAATCCATAATGAAAAAGATCATCAAAAATTAAAGTTTGCATTTTTGCAAGCTCATCTCACTGATGATTTAAAGAAGAAACTTAGAAGTGTATTAAAATCCTTTAAAATGCCTATAGCTGTTAGAAGTTCAGGCCTTTTTGAGGATTCTATTTCACAACCTTTTGCCGGGATTTTCGAAACCTATCTTTTGCCAAACAGCCATGATGATTTTGAAATTCGTTTACAACAAACATACGATGCCATAAAATTGGTTTATGCCTCAGTTTTTTCAAGTACTGCTAAGGGATATGTTGAAGCAATAAGTTATAAACTGGAAGATGAAAAAATGGCTGTTGTGCTTCAGGAAGTGGTCGGGCATCAGTATGAAAACCTATATTACCCGCATTTAAGTGGAGTTGCGCTTTCCTATAATTACTATCCTATAGCTCATATGAAGCCTGAAGAGGGTTTTGCTGTTGCTGCAGTAGGACTGGGTAAGTACGTCGTAGAAGGACAAAAAGCCTTCAGGTTTTCACCCAAGTATCCGGGTATTGAAATAAACTCACCGAAAAACCAATTTAAAAATTCACAAGTAAAGTTTTTTGCCATTGATTTAAATCGTAAAAACCTGAATTTGTTCGATGGAGAAATGGCTGGTTTATCATATGAAGATATTTCCATTGCAGAAAAACATGGAACACTTAAACATAGTGCTTCTGTTTATAATCCTGATAGTGATACTATTTATCCTGGTTTATCAAAGCCTGGACCACGTATAGTTAATTTTGCAAACATATTGAAATACAATTATATACCTCTTCATCAAACCCTTGACTTAGTTTTAAATCTGGGAAGAGATGCTATGGGTTCTGCTATTGAAATTGAATATGCGGTTGATCTTACCAAGGATAAAGATGGCCATGCTTCATTTTATATCCTACAAATAAAACCACTTATAAGTGCCGGTTACGACTGTAAAATTGATATGAAAGATGTTGATAAGGAAAGCATTGTTTTATATACAGAAAAAGGCATGGGAAACGGAACTATCGAAAATGTTTGCAATTTAATTTATCTTGATCCTGAGAGGTTCGATAAATCTAAAACTGAAGAAATGGCAAAGGAAATAGAAGAGTTAAACTCTTTTATGATATCCCAAAATAAAAAATATGTTTTGATAGGCCCTGGAAGATGGGGAACCAGAGATAAATGGATTGGAATTCCAGTTAATTGGTATCAAATTTCAAATGCAAAAGTTATAGTAGAAACCAGTCTTGATAATTTTCCTTTGGATGCTTCTTCTGGCTCACATTTTTTTCACAATGTTACCAGCATGGATGTTGGTTATTTTACTGTTCAGTCTGAAATGAGCAATAACTATATTAAATACGATTTATTAAAGGAGCAAACTGTAATTAGAATGGGTAATTTCTTTAGTGTTGTGGAGTTTAAAAAACCACTTTCAATTAAAATGGATGGAAAGAAAAGAATTTACCTTATTACTCGTTAAATTATAACAAATCTATAGTTATTTAATAACTGAAAACAAGTCATAAATGGCTGTTTTTTATGTATTTGAATTAGAATCAATATAAATTAACTTTTTAATATACTGATTACGTGAATATAGCAGCTTAATGCATAAAAAAGAGTCTATAAAAAACCCTTAATTTCTAAATTTGTTGCTCATAATTTTTAAAAAAATATAAAGTACTGATAATATGAGTAAAATACTTGAAAAGGAGTATTTTTCTAAAAATGTAGTAAAACTTGTTTTAGATGCTCCTGAAATTGCAAAGACCCGGAAACCTGGTCACTTTGTGATTATAAAAATAGGTGATAAAGGAGAAAGAATTCCTTTAACAATAGCCTCATCAGATATTGAAAAAGGAACTATTACTTTAGTTGTCCAAAAAGTTGGTGTTACTTCTGCCAAATTACTAAATCTAAATGTAGGCGATGATGTTACCGATGTTGTTGGACCTCTTGGTAAGGCAACTCATATTGAAAAAATAGGTACTGTTTTATGTGCCGGTGGAGGTGTTGGTGTAGCTCCATTATTACCAATTGTTGAAGGATTTAAAAAAGCCGGTAACAGGGTAATTACAGTTTTAGCTGCTCGCTCAAAGGATTTGGTGATTCTTGAGGAACAAATGAGAGAATTTTCCGATGAGGTTATTATTATGACTGACGACGGAACATATGGTAAAAAAGGCCTTGTGACCCAAGGTATGGAAGAAGTTATAAAACGCGAAAAAGTTGATCTTTCAGTTGTTATTGGTCCTGCTATTATGATGAAGTTTGCCTCCTTAACAACTCAAAAATATAATATTACCACTTATGCCAGTTTAAATACAATTATGGTGGACGGAACAGGTATGTGCGGTGCCTGCCGTATTAGTGTTGGTGGTAAAACCAAATTTGTTTGTGTTGATGGTCCTGAATTTGACGCACATCAGGTTGATTTCGATCAGATGTTAATGCGTTTGGGTGCATATAAAGACAAGGAATATGCCGCTTATCAAGAGTATTTAGAAACCGTTGAAACTGTAGCATAATGGAAAATTTAACTGATTATTTAAAAGAAGAAAGAAGTCAGGAATGGCGAGATCAAATCAGGAAGTCGATGAAGACTAAAGAACGTACCACACGAGAGCGTGTTGATATGCCTGAAGAAGATCCAAATATTAGAAATAAAAGCAATCTTGAAGTTAACAGAGGCCTGGAAGAGGAACTTGCAGTTTTAGAAGCGCAAAGATGTATAGATTGTGCAAATCCTACTTGTATGGAAGGTTGCCCTGTGGGGATATATATTCCAAAGTTTATCAAGAAGATAGAAACCAGAGATTTCCTAGGTGCTGCACAAGTTTTAAAGGAAACAAACGGTTTACCTGCAGTATGTGGTCGTGTTTGTCCACAGGAAAAACAGTGCGAAGCCAGTTGTTTCTATACATTGAAGTTAAAGAAACCTGCAGTAGCAATCGGGCATTTGGAACGTTTCGCTGCAGATTATGAGCGTAATAGCGGCAAAGCCTCGGTCCCCGAAGTAGGAGAGTCCAATGGTATTAAAGTAGGTGTTGTTGGCTCAGGTCCTGCGGGACTTGCAGCTGCTGGAGATTTGGCTAAATTTGGCTATGATGTTACAGTTTTTGAAGCCCTTCATGAAATAGGTGGCGTATTGAAATATGGTATTCCTGAATTCAGATTGCCAAATGATATAGTGGATTTTGAAATTGAAAATCTCCAGAAAATGGGTGTTAATTTTCGTACCAACTTCCTGGTTGGAAAAACTGCCAGTTTCGAAGATTTGAAAGAAGAAGGCTTTAAAGCATTTTTCGTAGGATCAGGAGCCGGACTTCCAAGATTTATGAATATTCCCGGGGAAAATTATAATGGTATATTTTCTTCAAATGAATACATGACCCGTGTAAACTTAATGAATGCTGCTAACCCTGAGTATGATACACCTGTAATTAGTGGTAAGAATGTAGCCGTTATTGGTGGTGGTAATACTGCTATGGATTCGGTGAGAACTGCAAAAAGATTAGGGGCAAAAAGGTCAATGATTATTTATCGCCGTTCAGAAGAGGAAATGCCAGCAAGGGTTGAAGAGGTAAAACATGCCAAAGAAGAAGGTATAGAATTTATGAATCTTCACAATCCGCTTGAGTATTATGCTGATGAAGATGGTAGGGTGAAAAGCATGAAAGTTCAGAAAATGGAATTGGGTGAACCAGACTCATCAGGTCGCAGACGTCCTATTCCTATTGAAGGATCAGAATTCATTTTAGAAGTAGATACAGTTGTAGTTAGTGTTGGAGTTTCTCCAAATCCAATTGTGCCTTCAAGTTTGCCTGATTTGGAAATTACTGATTGGGGAACTATAGTAGTTGATAAAGATACTATGCAATCGAAAACTATACCTGAACTATTTGCCGGAGGTGATATAGTAAGAGGTGGTGCTACTGTAATCCTGGCTATGGGTGACGGTCGTAAGGCTGCTGCCGGAATTCATAAATATATTCAGGAGAAAATAAAAGCAAATTAGATTATTATTTGAAAATTAAAATTTAAAAAGATGGCAGATCTTACAACAAAATATCTTGGACTTACACTTAGAAATCCCCTTGTGGTTGGTAGTTCAGGTCTTACCGATACAGTTGATAAAATAGTTGAACTAGAAAAAAATGGTGCCGGAGCAGTAGTTCTTAAATCATTGTTTGAAGAGCAAATTGCTCTTGAAGCAGATTATAAACTTCGCGAAGCAGAAAAAAATGATTTGTTATATTCTGATTATTCTGAGTCACTGGATTATATAGATTCACATATAAAGGATAAAGAATTAACAACTTATATTGAGTTAATAAAAGGTGCTAAAAAAGCCGTTGATATTCCTGTTATTGCATCCATTAATGCCATTACTCACAGTGAATGGACAGGTTTTGCAAAGCAACTTGAAATGGCTGGCGCTGATGCTATAGAACTCAATATTTTTGTTATGCCTTTCAGTTTTGACAGAGAGAGTGATGAAAATGAAAGTGTTTATTATTCAGTGCTTAGAAAGGTTAAGGAAAGTGTAAATATTCCTGTGGCGGTTAAAATAAGTCCGTACTTTTCTAATCTTGGTAAAGTTATTCATAATCTTGAAAATAATGGCGCCGACGCAGTTGTTATATTTAATAAGTTTTCAAGTCCTGATGTGGATATTAATAAGCAGGAGTTAACACATGCTGATATTTTCAGTAAGCCTAGCGATATTTATTATTCACTAAGATGGATTTCACTGGCCGCTAAAAGAGTAGGAATTGATTTGGCAGCTTCAACCGGAATTCATGATGGTGAAGCAGTAATTAAACAATTGCTCGCAGGTGCAAATGTTACTCAAATTGCAACAGCCATTTATAAAAATGGGCCATCAGTTCTAAATGAAATAAACAATTTCCTTCACGAATGGATGGATGATAATGGGTATAATTATATAGATCAATTTAAAGGCAAACTGAGCCAGAGTGAATCAGTTAAACCCGACGCTTATGAAAGAATTCAGTTTATGAAATATTTCAGTGAGATATAAATAATATTAAATTAATTAAAGCCTCCCATTTACTTGCGGAGGCTTTTTTTATTTGATACAACTTCCGATTCCAAATCTGATACTCCTGCCGAAATAATAAACTTCATAACCTCTGCCGGGTTAACATCAATACTTCTTACCTGCGAACTGGGTACTATATATAATTCACCGGCAAAACTATAGGAAAAAGGAAAATATACAGCAACCTTTTCGGTTTCATTTAAATTACTCAAATCTTTTCTTGTGAGAAAACCAAGTCGTTCCAAATTAGCCTTGGGGTCAACCATTACCAATACGGGATTATTGAACTTCTTTTCTTTGCCAACAAATGCAGAAAATAAATCGTTTAAAGCTGAGTAAATTACTTTTAACAATGGCACTTTTGTAATAAGGCGATTGAAAATATTAATAAAAGGACGGCCAATAATACTTTGACCTATCATACCTATTAATATGAGTAGTAATATTAATATTAATAATCCCAAACCAGGAATATCTATCTCAAAATAATCTAATATAACTCCTTTTAAGAGATTGTCTATTACCGTAAACAGGTAATATATTATATAAATTGTAATACCAAGCGGGGCTGTTAATAATATTCCCTGAAATAAATAATTGACAACTTTTTTCATATATGTGATTAAAATTGTTAAAGTTCAAATTTAATACAATCAATAATTGAGGATTGCAAAATAGTGAATATTAATTATAAGGAAAGGGAGTAAACTAAAATTATGCTCACAATTGTCAGCCCTTGCTGCTTATTGATTTAAGTAGATCTTCATTAAGGATTTCAAAATGTTTACCGTTTACATTAATAATTCCTGAATCACTCATTTCATGCAACGACCTTATTACACTTTCTCTTGTGGAACAAACTAAAGCCCCAATTTCAGTCCTTGATAAAGGAATTGTAAACTTATCACTTTTTGCAATTTTAGTAGAAAAGAACAATAATGTGTCGGCAAGTTTACCATTGATTTGCTTTTGGTGAACATTAACAAATCTGTCGAAATAGGAAACTTCATCTTCACACATATGAAGTATAAGTTCGTGGGCAAAATTTGCATTTCTTTTTATTAATTCACGGAAAGATCGCGCATCAACATAACAAACTGTTGATTTCTCTATAACTGAAGATGAAAATTGATGTACTTTATTTGACAATATTGCTTGTAATCCTATATATCTGGAAGGCTGTACAATTTTAAGTATTTGATTATTTCCAGTAACTCCTCTTTTATTGATCTTTGCCAGCCCTGATTTTAAATACGCTATATGTGAGGATAACTGCCCCTCTTTAAAAATAGACTCTCCTGGTTCTAATTCAAGTTCTGCACAGTTTTCACTATGAAAATTAAACTCCTCATCTGAAAGAGTTTGCACCGCCTTAGACCTTATTGAACAATCTTTACATTCTTTAATCATTGCCTGTATGTTGGTAGTAATTTGCCAATTAAAATATTGATTATTAAATATTAGCAACTCCATACAAATATAAGAAAATGGTCAATACGTTAAAAGTATAAGTTGATAATAAATCACTAATTACTTTTATGTTTAATATAATCTACAAAAAAACAGACCTGATCTCTAATGTGTTAATTTATAACAGATTAATATATCCCTTTTTACAAGGTAAAATTGGTTCAAAAACTTTGAAAATATTAATTTATATTTATTCTAAATACATTGTAAGTAAATGAATATCAACTTTATAAGTTGATATATGAGCTGTGCATGTTAATTTATTTTGTTTTTAAATAATATTTCAAACTATTTGATAATCAATTTAATACACTATCAATACTTGCCAAAACTATCATAATTTAACCATAACAAGCAGTAAATGAGATAAGTACATCTATATATAATTGAGTGGAATATGTATCATATTTAGTGATATATATCATATTTTTGCATTCCAAACATGTAAGAAGATATATATGTGAATTTGTAGTTACGTTATTTCCAATTACATTTTTTAGTATTAAGAGTTCATTTTTTACTGGCTTATAGGAATTATCATCTGATAATATATTAAGAGCAAAAAGTGTAACAATAATTATAGTTAATAAAATAATATGACATATGAAAACTAGGAGGGATTTTATTAAAATCTCGGCTGCGGGAGCAGGGGCTGCAACTTTAGGATTAAGTTCTTTGAGTTGGAAAGGAGCTAAGAACCTCTATGCTTCCGGCGATCAGGAGTCAGTTAGTGATGAAGAAATGACAGCACATTCTACCTACTGTGAAGTTTGTTTCTGGAAATGTGCCGGCTGGACTTATGTTGATAAGAAGGGAAGTGTCCGTAAGATTATTGGTAATGACGACGATCCACATTGTAACGGCCGTTTATGTCCAAGAGGTACAGGCGGAGTTGGTATGTACAATGATGAAGACCGCTTAAAAACGCCATTAATTAGAGAAACGGTAAATGGTAAACAAGTTTTCCGTAAAGCATCCTGGGAAGAGGCGCTTGATTTAGTAGCCTCTAAAATGAGTGATGTTAGAGATAAATATGGTCCTGAGGCATTTGCATTATTCAATCATGGAAGTCCGGGAAGTCATTTTAAACATTTATTTCATGCATATGGATCTGGTAATGAAGGTGAGCCAGCATGGGCTCAGTGTCGAGGTCCTCGTGAGGTAGGATTTGGTGCTACTTTTGGAAGTTGGATAGGTTCTCCCGAGCCAACCGATATTCGTGATACAAAATGCCTGGTACTTATTGGTGCTCACATTGGTGAAAATATGCACAACGGACAGGTACAGGAAATGTCAACTGCCATTGACAGAGGAGCAACGATTATTACTGTTGATCCAAGATTAAGTACAGCAGCCAGTAAATCAAAATATTGGTTACCAATAAAACCTTCAACAGATATAGCATTACTTCTTGCATGGATACATGTATTAATTTATGAGGATCTTTTTGACAAGGAATATATTGAAAAATATGCCATTGGGTTTGAACAACTTAAAGAGCATGTAAAAAATAAAACCCCTGAATGGGCTTATGGTATAACTACCATTAATCCTGATTTAATAAGAAAAACTGCAAGAGAAATGGCTGCAGCAGCACCTGCTGCTATAGTGCATCCTGGAAGACATGTTGTTTGGTATGGTGATGATAGCCAGCGTGAAAGGGCAATTGCTATTTTAAATGCATTGCTAGGATCATGGGGACGTCGTGGAGGTTTCTATTTTAAAGAAGCTATTCCCGTACCAAAATATCCACAACCAAAATATCCACATCATAAGTGGGACTGGAAAGATAATCTGGATGGAAAATATCCGTTCTCAGCAATGGGCATTACAACTGAGTTGTTGAAAGCTTCAATTCCCGAGTTTGGATATAAACATCAAATCAAAAGTTGGATAGTTGCAGGCACTAACCTGCCATTAACTATTCCAAATAAGGAGTTATTCCAAATGGCTGCTGACTCGGTTGATTTCATTGCGGTTGTTGATACTATGCCAATGGATATTACCGGATATGCCGATGTTATTTTACCCGAATGTACATATCTTGAAAGATATGATTACATACGCTCTGCACCTCATCGCGAGCCAAGTATTGCATTAAGAGCTCCGGCAGTAAAACCAAAATATGAGTCAAAACCTTCATGGTGGATAGCTAAGCAATTAGGTGAAAGATTGGGGTTGGGAGATTACTATAATTATAATGATATAGAGGAAGTTCTGGATTGGCAATTAAAGAAAATGGGAACATCTTTAGAAGAGATGAAAAAAATTGGGGTTAAAAAATTCCCAAGAAAATCAGGTGGACTTTATTTATTGCCAAATGAAGATTATGAATTTAATACTTCAACAGGAAAAATTGAACTTTATTCCTTTGAGTTTGCAGATCATGGTTTCGATCCATTACCGAATTTTACAGAGCACCCACAGCCAGAAGAAGGTTTCTACAGATTAATTTATGGACGTGCTCCTATGCATACCTTCTCAAGAACATCCAACAACCCTAATCTATGGGATCTGATGGATGAGAATTCTGTTTGGGTAAATCCTAAGGTGGCTGATATTTGGGAACTGAAGAATGGACAGAAAGTTTGGTTACAAAACCAGGATGGTGTAGTTTCAAGTTTCCCAATAAAAGTTAGAGTGACCGAAAGAATAAGATGGGATTCTGTTTATATGGTTCACGGTTTTGGTCATAATGATAAAAAACTCAGCCGAACTTATGGTCGTGGTGCAAGCGACTCTGAATTAATTACCAATGTAATGATAGACCCACAAATGGGTGGTACAGGTATGAGAGGCAATTTTGTAACTTTTATTAAAGAAAAACCAATAGAGGAGGTTGAATCATGAGATACGCAATGGCTATCGACACTAAAAAGTGTGTAGGATGCGGCGACTGTGTGGTTGCCTGTCAAACAGAAAATAATGTTCCAATTGGCTATTGCCGCGATTGGATAGTAGAAAGTGTTGCAGGAAGTTATCCAAATGTGGAAATTGAGTTGAGATCGGAACGATGTAACCATTGTGATAATTCACCTTGTGTAAGATGCTGCCCTACGGGTGCAAGCCATATTGTTGAAGGTGGTATCGTTAAGGTAACACATAACGAATGTATAGGCTGTGGAGCTTGTATACAATCATGTCCTTATGATGCAAGGTATTCACATCCAGAGGGATATGTTGATAAGTGTACTTTTTGTGATCATCGTTTGGCAAAAGGACAAACTACTGCATGCGTTGCGGTTTGTCCAACATCATGCCTTTATTTTGGTGACCTGGAAGATCCAAATAGCGATGTTTCTAAAGCACTTAAGAACAGAAGCTGGAAGGTGTTAGCACCCGAAGCAGGAACTAAACCTCAATTATATTTCCTTACTTAATACATTAGACATGAAAGAAGAATTATTTGTAAGCGGAAGAAATATTCCAAATATCGATCCTTATCTTAATATATGGCATTGGGAAATCCCTGTCTATTTGTTTTTGGGTGGTTTAGCTGCAGGAATCATGTTCTTTGCAGGTTTATTCCTCGTATTAGGAAAAGAAAAGGAAATGGAAACCACAGTAAAATGGGCGCCTTTTTTGGTTCCTGTGGCTTTGGTTCTTGGTCTATTTGCGCTTTTCCTCGACTTAAAACATCAGTTATATTTTTGGAGGCTTTATACAACAATTCGTATGGAGTCACCTATGTCATGGGGAGCATGGACATTAATGATTATAACTCCACTATCATTTTTATGGGCAGGCAGTTATTTAAAGGAAGCCTTCCCGGGATGGAAATGGCCAATGTCGATATTGGATAATATTGAACAATTAGTTATAAAATACAGAAAGCATATTGCATGGGCAATGATGATGCTGGCTATAATATTGGGTGTTTATACTGGTATATTATTATCTGCATTTAATGCACGCCCCTTGTGGAATACCTCCATCTTAGGACCATTGTTTTTAGTTTCTGGTATGTCAACCGGACTGGCAGCAATTATATGGATGTCGAAGAGTCATTATGAAAGAAATATACTTAGTAAAATAGACTTAGCATTAATAGGGGTTGAATTATTCTTGATTATTCACCTATTAATGGGTTTCTTAGCAGCCACAGAAGTTCAAATTGAGGCTGCCAACTTATTCCTTGGAGGCGACTTCACCGTTACTTTCTGGGTGTTTTTGATAATACTTGGTTTAATTGTTCCTGCTACCCTTGAAATACTTGAATTGGCCGGATACAAAATTCCATTGTGGATACCATCACTATTGATTTTAATAGGAGGTTTTATGTTCCGTTTAATCATGGTGGAAGCTGGTCAGATAACCAGGTATTTATATTAATTAACGAATATACAATAAGAAAATGAATACAAATATTGAATCCGTTAGAAGGCCAAAATATATTAATCCATATTTTGGAGGAGTACTTCTTGGTCTGTTATTACTGCTAACCATGTATATTACCGGACGTGGTTTAGGTGCCAGTGGTGCAGTAAAAAGTGCCGTTGTTACAACTTTTGACAAAGTAGCACCAGTACATACTGAAAGCAGTACTTTTTACAGTAAGTTTATTTCCGACAGCCATTCTCCAATGTTCAATTGGTTAGTTTTCGAATCCTTGGGAATATTTATTGGAGGCCTTATTTCCGGTGCTATTTTCGGGAGGCTAAAGAAAATACGTGTTGAACATTCTCCAAAAATTTCTTCAAAAACCCGCCTTTGGGCAGCAGGTATAGGTGGAATTTTATTTGGTATAGGTAGTCAGTTTGGACGTGGTTGTTCCAGTGGAGCGGCCCTTAGTGGTACTGCATCTTTCTCCTTCGGAGGATTTTTGGTTATGATGTTACTTTTTGGAACAGGCTATATAGTTGCCTATTTCTTTAGAAAATTATGGATTTAAAAAAATAAAATATTATGGGACCACTTATTCCTCAAGGTATTATAACAGGCGGATGGGATTTTGTAATCGCATTACTTTTAGGTATCGCCTTTGGATTTATCCTGGAAGCTTCAGGCTTCTCTTCATCAAGAAATATAACCGGTGCATTTTATGGCTACAATTTTGTAGTTCTTAGAGTGTTCCTAACAGCAGTATTAGTAGCCATGATAGGTCTTTTATATTTCGATTATTTTGGATGGATCGATATGGACTTACTTTATATACTACCAACTTATTTAACTCCTATGATAATAGGAGCAATAATTATGGGTTTCGGCTTCTTAATTGGAGGCTTCTGTCCGGGTACAAGTTATACTGGTATTGCAATTGGTAAATTAGATGCAATGGTTTTTACCGGCGGTTTGTTTATTGGCATTTTTGTTTTCTCAGAAGCATTTCCTCTCTTTAGCGATTTCTATTATAGCGATAATATGGGAAATGTTACTATTACTGAAGTCCTTGGCCTTTCAGCCGAAGTATTTACTATGATAATGGTAGTGGTTGGACTAGCAGCATTCTGGGTAACATGGTTAATCGAAAAAAGAGTTAGAAAGAATATTAATCCTTATAAATTCGAATAATAATGAACAAGAATTATATATACTTAACAGTTTTAATGTTAGTGCTGGCAGCAGGATTATTTGTTCTTCCTGAAAGAGATAATTCAAAGCAAACTAATCCAGAAGATCTGATGTGGAGTATTGTTCAGCCAACACGTTTTATATCGACTGATGTGGTTGCTAAAATGATAATTGAAAGAGATCCTACGCTGGAGTTAATTGATGTGCGCTCAGAAGATGAATATTCTGAATTCAGTCTCGAAAAAGCAATTAATATCCCTTTAGATAGTTTGACTTCCGAAAATTATCAGAATTACCTTGGAATTAAAGGTCTAAAAGCAATATTCTATTCAAATGATGATATAAAAGCAGATCAAGCATGGGTGATTGCAAAACGTCTGGGTTTTGATAATATTTATGTTATGAAAGGTGGTTTAAATTGCTGGATGAAAACTATTATTGAACCTACACAACCTAATGAAACGGCTTCCAGCGAAGAATTCGAACTTTATAGTTTCCGTAAAGGAGCCTCAATCTATTTCACTGGTGCCAATATGGAAAATGATAGCGAAGGGACTAAGGCTGTGATTAATGTTCAGCGAAAAAAGAAAACTTCAGTTGTCGAAGGTGGATGTTAGATTATTTGTTAATCAAGAAAATATAAAGAAATGCATATACATGAATTAAATCCAAAGCGAACTATAGTTACTCTAGTAATATTTACAGCCATTATTGTTATAGGCCTTGTAACTTTAAAATCGCCTCGTTTAGTGTTTAACCAACCGCTAAATGAAACCATTGAAATGGCAGTTTGGGATGAAGGATCTGTTTTTCCTTATGAACTTACAGATGTTATTAATGGTAATATCGACACAGTACTGCTAGTTGATTTAAGAAATACTTTCGAATTTGCTCAGGGAAATATTCCGGGATCAGAAAATATCTCTTCTGTGGAATTACTTAGTGAAGACAATATCGAACGACTTGAGGATCACAAAACCAAAGGTATGTGTGTGGTGGTTTATGACAATGATCAACTTCATGCAAATGGACCATGGATGGTTTTACGTCAACTTGGATTCGATAATGTGAAAATATTGTTAGGTGGTTATAATTATTATAAGCAATGGGCGGATAATCTTGATGATTCCTATTCCAATGATGCTTATTTTAAAGGCACTCCACAATTCGATTATAACGAAATGGCTAGTAGTGCAAATGTGGATGAAGATGATGCTTCAGCAACAAAAACACCCATCACCGTTCAAAGGAAGAAAAAGACAAATGTGGCCGAAGGCGGATGCTAAAATATTTATTTGGTTACTATTTTTTAAAGAAGAGGGCCTGGGTCCTCTTTTTTTGTGCATGGCGCAAGCGTAAATTTAATGAAGGAGTGGTCAGTATTGCAGACAAGTCTGAACTCCGAACGCATAACCCTGCCTGCCTGGCCGGCAGGTCGAATCACAAAACACTTGTTATTTTAAAAACAAACAACTATCCCCATAACTTAAAAAACGGAAATCATTTTCCATTGCGTAATTATAGGCCAGTTTCCATTTTTCCCCGATAAGGGCAGAAACCAAAAGAAGAAGGGTACTTTTGGGTTGATGGAAATTAGTTATTAAACCATTAGCAAATTTAAAATCATATCCGGGTGCTATCATAAGGCGGGTTTCCCCGGAAAGGGATTCCCTTTTATTATCATTTAAGTAAATAATTAATTTATCGAGGGCTTTAATAGCATCGAATCCATCAGGAATTTCCAGTTTATAAGGATCCCACTGATCAACTTGCATGCTTTCGTCTCCTTTTTCCATACGGAGAGCCATCCAGAATAAACTTTCCAGCGAGCGCATACTAGTTGTACCAACAGGAATAATGGTCTTATTATTTTGCAGACGGGCCTTTATATTTTCTAAACTATTAAGCGAAACGATAATATGTTCACTATGCATTTCATGATCAGATATCTGCTCAGCAGAAACAGGCTTAAATGTTCCTGCTCCCACATGAAGAGTTAGTTTTTCCTGTTCTATACCTTTGTCTGATAACTTTGAAATTATATTATCGGTAAAATGTAATCCTGCTGTGGGCGCTGCTACCGATCCGTCATAATGAGCGTAAACAGTTTGATATCTGTCTTTATCACTTTCCTCTGCCTCACGATTTAAATATGGCGGCAGTGGTGTTAATCCGTTTTGCTCAATAATTTCATGAAATTTTATGTCTTCATTCCACGAGTATTCTACAAGCCATGCATCTGATAATCGCTCTTTAATTTCTGCTTCAAGTATAATACTCCTGCCTCCAAACTCAAACTC
>PKTD01000055.1 GCA_002869315.1 Marinilabiliales bacterium
GGGGGCGCGAGTTGACCAAACAAACCTAACCGGCCGAGCCAGCCACGGACTAAATAAGATGGATATCGCGTAAGTTTGGGATTAGACATGTTCACCTCGGAACAATTTTAAGAAAACAAACTTAAAAAAACAAAAGATGATCTGGGCAATTATTATGAAGATCTGCAAATAATTAATTATGGACGTAAAGATGGCCTTAAATCAGTAGATTTTTACCATAAATCCGCATTAATAGATAATAACAATTTTTTGTGGATGGGTACCGTAAAGTCACTAGTAATGATTGACCTTTATAAACTTAATAAACCCACGGTGCCTCCTGCAGCCTTTATTGAAAATGTTATTGTTAATGGGAATAATATAGATTTTGTAGAATTGCATTTAAATAAAGAAAAGAATGTAAATCAAGATATCCGATTCTCCGGACTACAGCCATACATATATACTCCAGATAATCTTAGTCTTCCATATAATATGAACCATCTTACATTCAACTGTGGTGCCACAGATTGGTTTTATAATCATAAAATAGAATTTCAATATAAACTTGAAGGTTATGATCAGGATTGGAACGAAGAAACTACTAATTCTATGGCTGATTATAAGAACCTGTCTCCTGGCCACTATAACTTTAAATTGAGAGCCAAAGGTGCATTTGGTAAGTGGAGCGATATTGTTGAATACAAAATTATAATCAGAAATCCATACTGGCTTTCATGGTGGGCGTTTATTATCTATTTATTAATCATAGTTGGATTTATTTGGTTGATAATTGATTGGCGGGTTAATATAGTTAAACGTCAAAAACTTATTCTTGAAAGTATTGTTGCCAAAAGAACCAAAGAACTAAATGAGGCAGTTGTTTTGGCTGATCAGGCCGCAGTGGCTAAATCACAGTTTATTGCAAATATGTCGCACGAAATAAGAACCCCTTTGACAGCAATACTTGGTTTAAGTAAACTGGCACTCGAATCTGATAAATCTGAAAAAATTAAATCTTACCTCAATAAAATTTCCGGATCAGCCAATAATATGTTGGTTCTAATAAACGATTTGTTAGATTTTTCTAAAATAGATGCAGGAAAATTGAAATTTGAAGAACTAAGTTTTAAACTGCAAGATGTATTGAATAATACTCTTATTATAAATAGTAAACTTTTAGGGGAAAAAGATATTGAATTGATATTTAAATTATCTCCAGAGGTTCCAGATAATTTAATTGGTGATCCTATAAGAGTGGGGCAGGTAATATCAAACCTTGTTAATAATGCGCTTAAGTTTACTGAGAAAGGAAAAGTAATAGTTGATGTTAGACTTGTAAAACATATTGATGAAGAAAGTGTTGAATTGCAAATATCAGTTAATGATAATGGTATTGGTATTGAAGATAAGCACTTAGGATACATTTTTAATGAGTTTGAGCAGGCCGACAACAGTATTACTCGTCAGTTTGGTGGTTCAGGGCTGGGTCTTGCAATTTGTAAAACTCTCGTCGACCATATGAACGGAAATATTTGGGTAGAAAGTAAAATAAATATTGGTAGTACTTTCTATTTTACAATTCAATTAAAGAAGGATAAGAAGATTACGGAAGTCGGAATTATACCTGACATTAATATAATATTGCTTTATGATGATATGGCCAGAGCCAAAATATTGCAAGATCATTTAAGCTATTATTCTTTATCTTCAAATATTGAAAATAAAGTTGAAGATTTATATGATAATATCGATAACTCTGCAAGAAATTTAATAATAGTTGATAGTAAATTATTAGCTGACCTGTCCAGTGATAATATTGAAGACTTAAAAAGAAACAAAACCAAAATTAAAGCAAAACTCATCTTAATTAGTGATTCTGAAATTATTTCAAATCAAATTATTTCTAAGACTAATCTTTTTGATGCTGCTCTGGTGATGCCTGTTTTGCCAAGAGATATTATTAATACAACAAAATTGGTATTTGCCGCATCAGATGAAGAATTAATTGAACACACGACATCTGAAATTGATTATGATAATATAAGTTCAAAAATTGAAGGTAAAAGAGTTCTGGTAGTTGAAGACAACGAAATTATTAGAGAGTTAATATTCGAGTTGCTTACTAAAGTAGGTGTGAAGGTAACAATGGTTGAAAATGGTGCTGAGGCCGTCGAAATAGTGAATGGTAGTATTTTTAATCTCATCCTAATGGATATGCATATGCC
The DNA here is from genome assembly GCA_002869315.1 of Marinilabiliales bacterium. Taxonomy (GTDB): domain Bacteria; phylum Bacteroidota; class Bacteroidia; order Bacteroidales; family F082; genus BM524. The sequence continues at coordinate 2,208 of PKTD01000055.1, forward strand.
TGTTATGGATGGCATTACGGCGACTAATAAAATAAGAGAAAAAGGTATAGAAACTCCTATAGTTGTTTTAACTGCTGATACTAAACAAACTCTTAAAGAGGAAAGTTCAAATAGAGGGATAAATGATGTAATAACTAAACCTATTGATAATGTGCTGTTTTACGATGTGCTAATAAAAGCAATGCATGAAACTGATGCATTCCTTGAAAACAAATCTGTTTCATCGAATGATAAACAAAATAAGAAGCAAGTTAAATTTAAATATATTGATGCTGATTCAGGCATAAAGAGATTTGGAGGCAATAAAAAACTCTTTATTAAGATATTATTTAAGTTTATGCATAGCAATGAAGATGTTTGCGAACAAGTAAAGCAGTGTATCCTTGAAAAGGACTATAAACTTGCTTATCTAAAATGCCATAGCTTAAAAGGCGAGAGTGCAAATATTAGTGCAAACCAGTTGTTTAGAGTTTCCGAAAAACTGGAGTCCTCTATTAAAGACAAAGACCTTGATAACATTGAGAAGAATTTGATAATTGTAAAAAACAATTTAACAAATTTGCTGAGCGAGTTAAATGAGTATTTTTTAAAAGCATCTGAGGAATCTCAAAAGGAAGGTAATATTAATGTTCTGCTTAATTAAATTGCTGAATGTTTAAAAATTAGGGACCCTAAGGTTTTCGACTTGCTTGATGAACTAATAAATTATCAAATTGACAGTAAAATTATTGCAGAACTTGATAAAGCTGTAAATATCGATGATAATAAAAAGGCCCTTGAAATTATTTATTCATTGATAAATAAATAAACTTCAATTAATTTCAAAACTAAACTTCGTTACAAGATTTTAGTAATCAATACTTTATGCGTGCATATAATTTCTTGGCCAATTTTTTCAAATTCATTTAATACTTACTATTAACTAATTCGTTAAAAAAAATCATTTTTTCTTATAAGGGTAAATCAAAATTTAACTGTCATATTAAATGAAAGTGAGTTTTTTGCAGATTTACTTTTCAACCAAAACCATTAATAAAACTAATATGCAAATGATAATAGAATATATTTCATTGCTAATGTTTTTATTAGTGATATTATTAAGTATTAAAAATGAAATTGGATTAAAATTTACTATTTGTTAATATACTAATTCAAAATATCCTGATAGTTTAGTGTTTAATGATGTTGAAAGTAAAAATGCACCCATATATACGACAAGAGTAATCCTCAACACCGTATCAATCCCCATTGATACATATCTCGTTCGGTTTGACACTAATAATGGAATTTAATCCGGAAAACTAAAATCGCAAGATATAATTAGTTTATTAGTAGTGTCAACAAAAAAAGACAGTTTCCCCGCTGTCTTTTTTTTTATGTAAAATTTATTTAAAAATTGAAATTTATAATTTGGTTTTCAAAATATTGTTAGTAGTATTTGTTACTTTTTTGTTAAAACTAAAACCATAATGATTTGGTCTACAAATATTTGATATTTTAGTTGTTAAATAGAACATTGTAAAATATGAATAAACAGATTTTGGTAGTAATAATAATGCTCTTATTAACTATATTATATTCATGTGAAAAGGATAATATTGAATTTGATAAGAGTGAATATTACCTTGATAAACGGGATGATAAGCGTTATAAGATAAAGCAAATAGGAGAAGAGTATTGGTTTCTTGAAAATCTTAATTATAATAATGAAGGCTCTACCTGGTATTCAAATGTGGAAGAATACGGCGATATTTATGGACGTTTGTACAACTGGGAATCCGCAATAACAGCTTGTCCTCCTGGTTGGCATTTGCCCACAGATGAGGAGTGGCAAAAACTCGAACAGTATGCTGGAATGACTGTTCAGCAAAGCAATAGCGAAAGTTGGAGAGGGAAAGATGAAGGTAGGA
>PKTD01000258.1 GCA_002869315.1 Marinilabiliales bacterium
ATATTTTGCTTCTACATTACATTAATAGATATAAACCAAAATTAGGATCGATATAGAATTCAGTATTTTGAAAATTTTGAGTTTTTAAGAAATCAGGAATTAAAAAATGAAGGTGTTAATTACTGTTTGTCAGATTTTATTTGTCCTGAAAAAGAAACCAATGAAGATTATATAGGAATGTTTGCTGTTACAGCTGGAATAGGTATAGAGAAACATCTTGAGCATTTTGAAAGTGAGCATGACGACTACAATGCCATTTTATTAAAAACAATAGCCGATAGGCTTGCAGAGGCCTTTGCTGAACTTATGCATGAAAAAGTAAGAAAAGAATACTGGGCTTATGCAGAAGGTGAACTTACTTCAAAAGCAGATTTGCTTAAAGAAAAATATAGAGGTATAAGGCCAGCACCTGGTTATCCGGCTTGTCCTGACCATTCTGAGAAACGAAAAATATTCAATATTTTAAATGCTGAAAAAGTTTTAAATATAAAACTAACCGAAAACTTTGCAATGTATCCTGCTGCCTCGGTAAGTGGATATTATTTTGCTAATCCCGATGCAAGATATTTTGCTGTTGGAAAAATTGCGGATGATCAGATAAAGGATTACGCAAATCGAAAGAATATTAGTGAAAAAGAAGTAAGGCGACTTCTAATTGTGAATACACTTTAAAAACTTGAAACTATGCATAAAACTGTTATACAACATATAGAAAGTTCTGAAGGAACATTGTTTTCTTTCGAATTATTACCCCCGCTTAAAGGCCAGGATTTTGGAGCCATACAAAGGTCTATAGATCCTCTTATGGAGTTTAAGCCCTCCTTTATCAATATAACATATCATCAGGAGGAGGTTGAATATGAAACCCTTGAAAACGGTTTAATGAAGAAAAATGTAGTACGTAAACGACCAGGAAGTGTTGGCATTTCAGCTGCAATAAAGTTTAGATACGGAGTAAATGTAGTTCCCCATATAATTTGTGGAGGTTTTACCAGAGAAGATACTGAGAATGCACTCATTGACTTAAATTTTCTGGGAGTAAATAATGTTTTGGTTGTAAGAGGCGATCCACAACCGGGCATGAAAACCTTTATACCGGAACCCAATGGAAATAAATATGCGATAGATACTGTAATTCAAATTGCAAACCTTAATAAAGGAATTTATCTGGATGAAAACATTAGAAACTCCCGCTCAACCAATTTTTGTGTGGGTATCGCAGGATATCCTGAAAAGCATTCTGAAGCCCCGAATATGGAAAGCGGAATTCACTTCCTTAAGAAAAAAATAGAGGCTGGTGCAAGTTATATTGTGACACAAATGTTTTTCGATAATAAAAAGTATTTCGATTTTGTAAAACTTTGCAGAGAAAATGGAATTGATGTTCCAATTATTCCGGGTTTGAAACCTATCTCCACAAGGAATCAAATAGCAATAATACCAAAGACATTTAATGTTGAGTTGCCAGAAGATTTGGTAAAAGAAGTACTAAAATGTAAAAATAATGATGATGTAAGAGCACTGGGAGTTGAATGGGCAATAGCTCAATCAAAGGAACTTAAAGATGCGGGAGTACCTGTGCTTCACTATTATACAATGGGGAAATCTGATAATATTAGAAAGATTGCGCTGGATGTTTTTTAGTTATGTAATTTAGAATTTGGATTAGTTCCAAATTAGTTTAATTTAGTGCAGGAATGCTAAATTGATTTATTTTTACATTCTGAAAAAACAAAGATCATGGAAAAAATAGTTTTGCTTTACTGGCCCAAAGGAGGTAGCGTTGATAAATCGGCTCATCTGATTTATGAATCACTTAAAGATTATAAAATTGATATTTTCGACCTTGCTTCATTCAATTTGGAAAATATTCAAAATTATGATTTGATAATTCTGGGTAATTCTACTGTAGGTGCTGAAAACTGGGAAGATGCAGACAATAATAACCTTTGGTTTAGTTTTTTTAGAGAACTTAAAAAATACAATATTAGTAATCAGAAAGTAGCCCTATTCGGACTTGGTAATCAAGTATTATATCCTGCACACTATGTTGATGGTCTTGGGTTTTTATATGAAGAATTAAAACCATCAAATGTAAATGTAATTGGTAAATGGCCTACTAAAGGTTACTCATTTACTGATTCAGAAGGTGTTGAAGATGATCATTTCTACGGTTTAGCCCTAGATGAAGATTTTGAACCAGAACTCACTCAGGACCGTATCAATAAATGGATTGAGCAACTAAAAAAAGAATCCTAGTCATTTTTTTTAAGTTTTCAAATCCTAAAGATATTAGTTGCCATTTTACTTTATCTGCTTAACTACTGCAGGATATTTGTAGAATTTAAAACCCCTGTAAGATTAGTATTTCAATATCGCCCTTGTCGATTTATATTTATGTCTTTCAATTCATTAAGTATTAAGTTTATAAGACATTCATCACTCCAAACTCATAATTCAAGCCTTTAATTCATAAGCAGTATCAACTATCAGTTGTGGATTAAAAAATCATAAATGATAATTTATTGTAACAGATATATATATTTTTGCCCAGAATTACGTTAACACTTCATAATCATAAAACATGAATAAAATTTTTCTCACAAGCATATTATCACTTTTCTTACTCATTGGTCTGAAAGCATCTGGTTTAACAAATGGTTTATCTACAAACCCGGATACTGTAAAAATTAAACCGGCAATGATATTTGATACGCCTTTGTTGGAGCATCTCGATAGCCTGGTTTATGCCAGTTTCAAAACACATGAAAAGATAGAAGTACTAAGTATCGACAGAGATTATAATTATTCTCCTGACTTTGTGCCAACATTCCCTGATTCTGTTTATGAACAGCGACTTGAAGCATTAAATGTGCAAACTCCAATTGAACTCACCTATAATAAAGTGGTTAAAAGGTATATTGAATTGTATGCTGTTAAGAAGCGTGACCTTACGGCCAGAGTGATGGGATTGGCGGAATTGTATTTCCCCTTATTCGAGGAGCAATTAGATAGATTTGATATGCCACTCGAAATTAAATATTTGGCTATAGTTGAATCGGCTTTAATACCAACCGCAGGCTCTCATAAAGGAGCCAAAGGATTGTGGCAATTTATGTATGGTACCGGAAAAGTATATGACTTGAAGGTAACTTCTATGGTTGATGATCGATACGATCCATATAAGTCGACAGTAGCAGCATGTGAGCACCTTACGGATTTGTATAATATTTATAACGACTGGTCAATGGCACTAGCTGCTTATAATTCTGGAGCAGGAAATGTAAACCGTGCTCTTCGCCGTGCCGGCGGAACAAAAAACTATTGGGCAATCTGGCCCTTCCTTCCAAGAGAAACAAGGGGTTATGTGCCTGCCTTCATTGCAGTAAATTATGTATTTAATTATGCGCCGGAACACAATATAAAAGCCGTTGAACCTCCTTATTACTATTATGATACAGATACAGTTACTGTAAACGATGTGCTTGCTTTCGATCAGTTAAATGAAATGTTTGGCATACCAATGGAGGAGTTAGAAGCGCTCAATCCAACGTACAAAAGAGGAATTATACCATCCACAAAAGATAAAAAATACCTTTTAAGGTTGCGTAACGAATATGTTGGCACATTTCTAAATAATGAACAGGCTCTTTACGACTATAAAACTAAGAGTGGTTTAGAAAGAGATAAACTATTGGCTGAAGTAAAAAAAGCAAAAGACAGAAATATTCACATTGTAAAAAGTGGTGAAAACCTTGGCCTTATTGCAAAAAAATATCATGTATATGTAAGTCAGATAAAAAGTTGGAACGGACTCAGAAGTAACACAATTTATCCTGGTCAGAAACTTGTTTTATTTGGAGCCGGCAGTGGTAAATACTATAGTAAAACTCCTGTTAACAGGTCTTCAAAGCAATCTTACCATAAGGTTAAGAGTGGCGAAAATCTAGGACTTATTGCAAAGAAATATAAATGCTCTACCACCGATTTAAAAGAATGGAACAATCTTCGGAGTTCAAAAATCTATCCTAACCAAAATTTAATAGTTTATAAGCCTGAGTCTAAATCTTCCGCTTCTGTAAAAGAAGGAAAATACTTATACCATATAGTTAGAAATGGCGATACACTTTGGGATATTGCTAAAGAATACGATGGTGTAACAGTCGATAAAATTAAAAGTCTTAATAACATTTCAAACTCAAAGAGACTGAAGCCTGGTCAGAAATTGAAAATTGCAGTATTAAGTTAATAAACTGATATTTTTTTGGCATATAAATTGGTTAATCTGCAATAGTATAATTAATATTGTAGAATAAAACCATAAGTTATGTCCAGTAAAATCCATTTAGTTTTAATATTGATAGTTAGTACATTATTGTTTTCATGTACTCAGCAAACAAAAAGTAAAAAGCCCAGATCAATAGGAAATACTTCTGAAATAATTGTTGTTGTACAAAATGAAAATCAATGGGACGACACAATAGGAGTAAGCATAAAAAAGGCATTTGCTGCTGATCAGTACGGACTTAACCAAAGTGAAGCCATGTTCAGGCTGTCACATGTTAAGCAGAAGGATTTGTCGGATTTATTGCGTAAGCACCATAATCTATTTGTTGTGAATATTGACAGAAGTGCGAAAAAACCTTTGCTGGAATACTCCGACAATTTGTATTCAGAACCCCAAAGCGTTTATAAACTTACGGCAAGTTCTGAAGATGAGTTTGTTAGAATTTTTAATAATAATGTAGATAGATTTATACAATCGTTTCAAAAAACTGACCGTGATAGAATACTTGAGGTTTTTCGTTCTACGCAAAATGCCGAAGCTGTTACGCAAGTGAAGAAGAAAACAGGAATTAAAATGGTGATCCCAAAGGATTTTTATCTTGCTAAAGACCTTAATGATTTCATTTGGCTTAGAAAGGAGCAAGTTGATATGAGTCAGGCATTGTTTATAATTTCTGATGAATATATAGATACCCTTCAGTTTTCAAAAGAAAGTATTCTGTCAAGGATAAAGACATCCTTAAAAAATAATGTCCCAGGCGCTGTCTACAATTCTTATATGTCAATAGATGAAGAATTTATTCCACCCGTTTCTAAAGTGATTACTGATTTTCCTGGTGAATATGCGGTAGAAATGACTGGAGCATGGAAGGTAGTAAACGACTTTATGGGAGGACCATTTAAGGCTTATACTTTCTATAATTCTTCTACCAACAAAATTGTAACAATAATGGGATATGTTTATAAGCCCAACTCCGATAAAAGGAATTTACTGAAGCAGGTGGAGGCTATGATTTACTCCATAAAAATTGAGAAGAAGTAATTAAGGAAGAGTTATTTCCTTTATGATTTTAAACTGTCGGTAAACCTGAATTTTAGGATCGAATAATTCAAAAGTTTCATATGCAATATTAACTTCTGAATTCATCAAATTCATATAAGTCGATTCAATTTCAAAATTTGTATCAATTCCTGTTAACCAGTAGTACTTAGAGACTTTATTGGTTTCATCTTTAATCGAAAATACAACAAACTGTTGAGTTTCAATTTTTGTAATTGTACCGCTTACTATTTGTACATCATACAACTCATCATTCGCTTCATCTTCTTCGTCATTTGAATTTAGTTTAGATATTTTCAGTAAAGTTTTAGGACATACACTAGCCAGTTTTACACCTATTAAAGTTCCTAACTTTTCACCATAAACATCAATGTCCTGCATATCAATGTCATAATCTCTTTCTAGTTGTTTGCCGTATGGCATAGAAGCTTCAATAATACACATTCCCATTTTCAAATCAAGTTCCTCAGAGGGTATTGTGTCTGTAATATTTTCTAAACAGGCACATGATTCTTCGGCTATTTTAACTAAATATTTTTGCGAAAATGAAAGCGTTGAAAGGGTAATAAGTAGGCTTAATAATATGGATTTTTTCATAAAATTTAAATTTGATTTTAGATTATCAAATTTATAAAAAACCAATACACTATCTAAGAAAATTGAGATTAATAATAAGAAGTTTGAAACTTACTTCTCCTGCTTACCATAGGTAACAACCATTTTACCAATGGCTGAAGTGGTTTCCGAAACAATCTCACCATCAACATAGGTGCCTAATTTATTAATTGTTGTTGGACTGGTTTCAAAAAAATAACTTATGGTTTGGTCGTCATCATTAAAATCCCATTTTGCTTCGTGAGTATTTTCCTTGGTAAATACTATTAATACACTGTCGTTGTTAATTTTAAAAAAGGTTTCTTTTTGCATATCTATTACTTGAAGAATCATGGCAGGACTCATCTTTTCTTCATCAAAATCTGTTTCAACATCCACTACCTTCCATGTGCCAACTAACTCACTCTTCGGATTCCCACAGGAAACCAAAACCAATAAAAATGCTGCAAAAATAAAATTAACAACTTTCATATCTAAATTATATTTTTTGATAAGTTGCAAAAATAAACGAAAACCCTATCAAATTTATCTAAAAAAAATACTATGATGTTAAAACTTCTTAATATACATGTATACAGGTATTTAAGCCTTGATTATCAGATATTATAGACTTTTAATTAAAAAATAAATAAGAAAAAACTTGACAAAACTGTTTTAGTAATATATATTTGCCAAATGGTTTAACCAAATAGTTAAAATAAATAGTTAAAGTGAATGGTTAATAACGAAAATACTGAAATAAAGATAATTGAAGCGGCCAAGGAGGTTTTTGTTCACAAGGGTTTCGAAGGTGCACGTATGCAGGAGATTGCTGATACTGCAGGGATAAACAAGGCTTTGCTGCATTACTATTTTCGTTCCAAATCAAAATTATTTGACAAAGTATTTCATTCTGTATTTGCAGATCTTGTTGCAAAACTTTATAAAACTGTTGGAATTTCAAATACCATAGAAGAATTTATAGAAAGTTTTGTGAGCTTATATTTTGAGGAATTGAAAAGCAAGCCATATATACCTCAGTTTGTATTACATGAAATTAATCGTGATCCCAGCGTAATAGTGAATTTAATCAAATCGAGCGGACTTGATAAGCAGAAAATAATAGCCCTTATTCATAAGGAATCCCAAAGGGAAGATATTAAACAATTTGACCCTGTGCAAGTTATGGTTACTGTTATCAGTATGACTATATTTCCTTTTGTGGCATCAGGAATTTTAGTGGGTTTTATTTTTGATGGTGATCAGGCTTCCTTCGATAATTTTATAGACGAGCGTAAACAGCATATACTCGAATTTGTTAATGCAGCAATTTTTAAGAAATGATGAAGAAAATGAAATTCAAAATAATACTTATATTATTAGTAATTCCAGTGTTTATTGTGGCTCAGGAATTGCCAGTTTATTCCCTTTATTCATGCTACGACAGCGCTATTAATAATTATCCCAACTATTCTCAACTAAAGCTGAACCGGGAGATTTACGAATTGAATCAAAAAAATATAAGTTCATCATATTATCCTAGTTTGAATATTAATGGTCAGGCCTCATGGCAGTCAGAAGTAACTAAATTGCCCTTTGGAAATAATATTCCAGGAATAAACATTGAAGAATTAGATAAGGATTGGTATAAATTAAACCTGGACATCGAACAAGTAATTTATGATGGTGGCCTGGTAAGCAACAAAAAGAAAATTGAAACGGTTGATTTAGAAATAAACAATCAGAGATTAATGATTGAAATTTATCATTTGAAACAAAATATTAACGCACTGTATTTCAATATTGTATATCTTAATAAGAGTAGGGAAATATTAAAAGTATTAATCTCAAACCTGGAGGTGAAATACGATCAAACAAAAAAATCTTTTGAAAATGGTATGCTTCTGCAGTCTGATCTGGATGCTTTAAGTGTTGAAATAAATACCACCAAGCAAAAAATTATTCAACTGAATTTTGATATTGCAGGATTAATGGGTTCGCTAAATGAACTATGTGGTTTGGATATCAGTGAACCATCACAATTAAAATTACCAGCTGTAACAGTTGAAAGTTTCAATTTTGAAAATAACAGGCCTGAATATCAGATGTATAATATGCAGCAATCTAAATTATTTGCATTAAAAGATCTTACTAAAGTAAAGCGTCGACCCGCTTTCGTTGCCTTTGGGCAGATGGGTTATGGTAGGCCAGGATACAATATGCTCGATAATAGTTTTACCGATTACTATATGTTTGGTTTACGATTGCGATGGAATATATGGGATTGGGGTAAAGTGAAGAGAGAGAAGCAAGTATTTGATATCCAGAATAATATTGTGAATACCCAAAAGGAAACCTTCGAACAGGGGTTGCGAGCCGACTTGCAAAAGAAAATAAGTGATATCAGCAAATATCAGCAATTAATTGAGAACGATAGGGAAATAGTGCGTTTGCAGGAAAATGTTGTAAAAACTGCCTCCAGCCAGATGGATAATGGAACCATTACAACAACAAATTATTTGATAGAAGTTAATAAAAAAGTAAAATCGGAATTAGATTTGGAGGCTCATAAACTACAGTTGATATTTGCGAATTTACAATATAAAACAGCAATTGGAAATAATTAAAAAGTAAACAGATGAAATATTTTATTGGTATTATAAGTCTATTGGTTTTAATAACATCATGTAATAATAATGATGACCTTTCTGATGCCTATGGTAATTTTGAGGCTACTGAAATTATCATTTCCTCTCAAGCCAATGGTGAATTATTAACTTTTAACCTTGAAGAAGGAGATTTATTAAGTGAAAACCAAATTATAGGATTAGTAGATACAGTTGATTTACATCTGCGCAAAAAACTTTTAATTCAGCAAATTCAAACTATAAAATCGCAATTGGTAAGTATAAATTCAGAAATTGATGTACAAAAGCAGCAGTTGGATAATAATCTAATTCAGCAAAAGAGAGTTGAAAATTTATATTCTCAGGGGGCTGCAACAAAAAAGCAAATGGACGATATAAATGGGATGGTTGATGTAAATCGGAAGGTTATAATCTCCATTAATTCAAAAAAACAAAGTATTTTGGATCAGATAAAAGGCGTGGAAATACAAATTGAACAAATAGAGGAATCAATTTCAAAATGCATTATTAAAAACCCTGTAAACGGAACAGTATTAGTTAAGTATGCTGAAAAGGGGGAACTCGCAAATATGGGAAAACCACTCTACAAAGTTGCAGATGTCGAGAATATTAAGTTAAAAGCCTATGTTTCAGGAAGTCAGTTGCCAGATGTAATATTAGGAGATGAGGTAGAGGTACTTTATGATAAGAATATGAATTCAAATACTAGTACAAAAGGAAAGGTAATATGGATATCTAATACAGCTGAGTTTACTCCCAAAACAATACAAACCAAAGATGAGAGAGTGAATTTGGTCTATGCTGTAAAAGTACTTGTTAAAAATGATGGTTCAATAAAAATTGGTATGCCAGGAGAAATGAATTTCGTAAAATAATTTTGTTAATTTAGTGCTTTTCAACGAAATACTATTTTTAGAAGAAATTATAACAATAATAAATTATAAATTAATCGTATAACTATGAAGCTTAAAGCAATTTTAATGACAATGGTGGCAATGATCATCATACCTTTTTCACAACTCAATGCTCAGGATTATAACGCTAATGATATCATAGGTGTTTGGATGAACGAAGACAAAGATGCTCATGTGGAAATTTATGAAGATGGAGGTAAATACTACGGTAAAATTGTTTGGTTATTAAACCCTATTGATGAAGAAACTAATAAACCAAAACTCGATGATGAAAATGAAGATCCAAGTCTTCGTGATCGCCCGGTAATGGGTTTACTGCTATTAAAGAATTTTGTTTTCGATGGTGATGACGAATGGGAAGATGGAAATATCTATGATCCTAAAAATGGAAAAACATATAGTTGTTATATGGAATTTGAGGACGAAGATGATAAGAGTACACTTAAAATCAGAGGCTATATTGGGATTAGTTTAATAGGAAGAACTACCTATTGGACAGCCGTAAAATAGCAAAGCAGGAAAATCGCACTAAATTTATAAGTAATTAATTAACAGTAATTTAAATACATATTTCGAATAATTAATTCGGAATAACTGCCAGAACTATGTCCGTAAGAGTCGAAATAAATAAGTTGGTAAAAAACTTCGAAAAAGTGGAAGCACTTAAGGAAATTTCCCTTAAAGTGGAAGAGGGCGAGTTGTTTGGATTAATAGGTCCAGATGGATCAGGTAAAACGACTTTGTTTCGGCTGATAACAAACTTATTAGTTCAAAATAATGGCACTATAAAAGTTGGTGATTACGACAGCAGGAAAGATTTTAAGGAAATAAGAAAAATTACTGGTTATATGCCTGGTAGATTTTCACTCTATCATGATCTTTCAGTGGAAGAAAACTTGAATTTTTATGCCCATATTTTCAATACTACATTGAAAGAGAATTACCATTTAATTAAGGATGTATATTCACAGATTGAGCCATTTAAAAAACGAAAAGCTGGTGATCTTTCAGGAGGAATGAAACAAAAACTGGCTTTGTCATGTGCGTTGATACACAAACCTGAGTTATTAATACTTGATGAACCTACCACTGGTGTGGATGCTGTTTCGCGCAAGGAGTTCTGGGAACTTCTCAAAAAAATGCAAAAAACTGGCATAACAATTATGGTTTCAACTCCATATATGGATGAAGCTTCATTGTGCGATAGGGTAGCGCTTATGCAGAATGGAAATCTTCTGGCCTTGGAGACCCCTGAAAATATTGTTAATCAGTATAGTGGCGATTTGTGGCAGTTGTCAACTTCCAATATGATTAAGATAATTGTTGATTTAGAGGGAGTTGGAAATGGAATTAAAAATATATTCCGATTTGGTGAGAAGGTTCATATTACCTCATCAGGAATTGAATTTGAAGAGCTCAATAAAACAATTATTGATTTCCTTGAGCCCAAAGGACATGAAAATATAATAATTGAGAAAGTAGAGCCACAGATTGAAGATTGTTTTTTGGATTTGATGGATGAAAACTAAGCAGATGGAAGAAAATAATATCATAATTGTAGAAAATCTGTTTAAGAAATTTGGAAATTTTACTGCCAATAACGACCTAAATTTTGTGGTAAAAAGTGGCGAAATATTTGGCTTTTTAGGTGCCAACGGAGCCGGAAAAACAACGGCCATTAAAATATTGTCTGGACTTTCTAAACCCACATCCGGAAAGGTAATTGTTGCAGGCTTTGATGTAAATACGCAGTCAAATAAGTTAAAGCAAAACATCGGTTATATGAGTCAGCGTTTTTCATTATATGATGATTTAACGGTAAAAGAAAACTTCAGATTTTATGGTGGAATATATGGGATGTCTGCAAAAAATATAAGGTTAAAAACAGAGGCATTATTAAAACGTCTCGATATGCTCAACTATAAAGACATGTTATTAAAGAAATTACCTCTGGGATGGAAACAAAAACTGGCATTTTCTGTTGCTGTTATGCATGATCCTGCCATTGTATTTCTGGATGAACCTACAGGTGGAGTTGACCCCATTACAAGAAGGCAGTTTTGGGAGTTGATTTATGAAAAGTCCTCCGAAGGGGTTACAATTTTTGTTACAACACATTATATGGACGAAGCAGAGTATTGTCAAAGAGTTTCGATTATGGCAGAAGGTAAAATAGAAGCTCTTGATACACCATCAAATCTAAAAAAACAATTCAATGTGAATACTATGGATGAGGTATTTGTAAAAATTGCTAGGAAAGTAAATTGATTTTGAAAGAGTTAAAATAGAAACAAATGTGGCCATTTATTAAAAAAGAGTTTTTTCATATTTTCCGCGATATCCGATCGATGGTTATTCTTTTTGGTATGCCAGTGGCGCAGGTTTTATTGTTTGGATTTGCCATTACAACTGATATTAAAGATGTAGATATAGCCATACTGGATAACTCCAAGGATAATGTGACTATGGAACTCAGTAATAAACTGGTTTCTTCAGGCTATTTCATTTTAAATGAAAACCTTAAAAGTAATGACGAAATTGAGGAAGCATTTCAAAAAGGTAAAATTAAAGAAGTGGTCATTTTTGAAAATGATTTCGCCAAAAAGTTAAAGAAAGAGGGAAGAGCAGATGTTCAGCTTATACTGGATGCTTCAGAGCCTAATACAGCAAATATGATAAGCGCATATACAACAGGTATAATAAGCACTTATTCAATGGAATACATAAAGAGGAATCAAAATATCCCAGTCGCTATAATAACTGAAACTAAAATGCTGTATAATCCTGAGTTGAAAAGCGTTTATATGTTTGTACCAGGAGTAATTACAATCATTCTAATGCTAGTTTCGGCCATGATGACATCCATTTCCATAACCAGAGAAAAGGAAGTAGGTACAATGGAAGCCATACTTGTATCGCCTCTTAAACCAATTCAAATAATTCTTGGAAAAGTAGCACCTTATATTCTGCTATCTTTTATAAACCTGATAGTTATATTGTTGTTGGCAAAATTTGTTTTTGCCATGCCTCTTAATGGAAGTTTGGTATTACTACTTGCAGAAAGTATTTTGTTTATTTCAATGGCTCTTGCTCTTGGTATTTTAATTTCTGCCATAAGTAAATCACAACAACAGGCAATGTTATTATCTATGTTTGCACTTCTTTTACCTACAATTTTATTATCCGGATTTATCTTTCCCATTGAAAATATGCCAGTTATCTTACAATTAATAAGTCACATAATGCCTTCAAAATGGTTTATTATTATCCTGAAAAACATTATGTTAAAAGGTGTAGGCATGGAGTATTTCTGGAAAGAAACTCTGATACTTTTAGTAATGACGATATTCTTTATTGTTATGAGCGTGAAGAAATTTAAACTTAGACTGGAATAATTATGCGAACAATTTTATATATATTGCAGAAAGAGTTTATTCAGGTTTTCCGAGATAAAACCATGTTGCCAATAATTTTTGTGGTTCCAATAATACAATTATTGGTGCTTTCATTCACCGCCACATTTGAAATTAAAAATGTAAATCTTGCAGTTGTAGATCATGATAATTCTGTATTGTCATCAAAATTGATTTCTAAATTTTCAGGTTCTGCTTTTTTCAAATTAAAAGGCAGAGCAGTAAATTATAAAGAAGCAGAATTAAGTTTGAAAAGATCAGATATCGATCAGGTAATTGTAATACAAAATAATTTTGAAAAGAATTTAAATCAAGGGCAATCAACTCATGTTCAGGTTGTAACAAATGCCATTAATGGCAGTGCTGCTAGTTTAATGAGCGCTTACGCAAATTCCATTATTGCAGACTTTAACAGAGAAATTATAGTTGAAGAAAATCCATTGGTTAATTTCGGATTACCAATAAATGTGCAGGCAAATTTTTGGTATAATCCGGAACTTGACTATAAAATATTTATGATACCGGGCATATTGGTGCTTTTGGTAACATTAATAGGTATGTTCTTATCAGCAATGAACCTTGTTAAAGAAAAGGAAATAGGCACCATAGAGCAAATTAATGTAACTCCCATTAAAAAATATCAGTTTATTACCGGAAAACTTGTGCCATTTTGGATAATTGCAAATATTGACCTGGCATTTGGTCTTGTGGTAGCATATTTTGTATTTGGGATAACTGTTTTGGGAAGCTTGCCATTATTATTTTCCATAGCATCATTGTATTTGTTAGCAGTGTTGGGATTAGGTTTATTGGTTTCCACCATGACAAATACTATGCAGCAATCCATGTTCATTTCATGGTTTTTACTTGTTATTTTTATCATGATGAGCGGGTTATTTACACCTGTAGAGAGTATGCCAAACTGGGCACAGATTTTTAATTATTTAAACCCGGTAGCCTATTTTATAAAGATTAACAGAATGATAATGTTGAAAGGATCGGGTTTTGCCGATTTTCAAAGAGAAGTATATCTTCTTATTGTGTATGCAATTTCGGTTTTAACTTTAGCAATTACCAGATATCGCAAGAGAGTTTAATTGCCTAATCGAATAACTAATCCTCCACTAAGGTCAATTTGTACCATTTGAGCATATGAATTTAAACTAAGTCCGCCGCCGCTGCCACCGCCGCCAATTCCATAATAAAATCCAACACCAGTAAAATTGATAGGTAACATAAATCTGCCCCTGAAAATAAGTCCAACTCTTTCACTAATATATACTTTGGCTCCTAGTCCTGCTGTTATTGAGAATTGCCATACATCATCAATTGAATAAACATCGTCCTTAACCTGAAACCAGGCTGCACCTAAAGAGAAACTTCCGAAAGGACGAACCATATCATTATTTATGTTCAAAGTTTTGAGTGTACCAATTTGAAGATAATTCACATTAAGATGGTTAATATCAACATTATTATAGCCTGGTCGGTAAGCTGTAAAACGGGCACGGCTATCCATACGAGTATAATTTATTTCAAGATCAACAATCTCTTTAACAGGAAGGATTAATGATCCTCCGTAACTCATATTATCATAAATTTTCATCTTCCCTTCATAATAATCTATGCTTCCACCGAACATATAACCTGCTGTTGCAGCCAATTCAATCTGAGAGAATGCTGAAAATGATATTCCTAATGCAATAATAAGTAGTTTAATTTTTTTCATCTCAATACAATTTATTAATCTATATTTTTTAAATAGTTTTTCCTGATAGTTTTCCCACTAAGGGTTTTGTCAAAGGAATCAATGTAAAAAATTTCTTTAGGAAGGAACTGTTTTTTTATTTTTCCACCTAAAAAGTTTTGAACCTCAATAATATTAAAATTTGGTTTACCCTGCACAAATACGACTAATTTATTTCCAAGAGTTGTTTCTGGTATTCCGAATACAAAAAAATCTTCTTTAATAAGTTTGCTTAACTCCCTTTCTATAAGCTCTGGATTTATTTTTAAAGCTCCGCTGATAATAATATTGTCTGTGCGCCCAAGAATTTTAAAATTATTATGCTCATCAAATTTAACAATGTCATTTGTAATCATTTTATTAACTCCAATTTTGGGATAGTCGATTATAAGTTGGGAATTTTTATTAGTACTCAATTTAACTTCTGAAAATGGTGTGAAATAATCAGATTTATTATTAGTGCTTATCTTCCTTAATGCAATATGTGTTATGGTTTCTGTCATCCCATATGTGTGAAAAATATTGTTTGATAAGTGGCTTAATTCTTTTTCTAACTGAACTGAAACTGATGAACCGCCAAGAATAATATTGTCGATTTCTTCAAGTTTATTAGTTCCTTTTATTTCAATTATTTTTGAAATCATTGAGGGGGTAAAGGCTGCAAATTGATAATTTCCTTTCCACATGGGGTTTAAACCTGGTTTGGTATAATCCAGTTGCAAGTCGCAGGTAAGTGATCTGACAATCATCATTTTACCAGCTATGTATTCCGCTGGCAAACATAAGAGGGCTTTATCTCCCTTTTTTAGATTTATTAGATTTATAGTGTTTTTGGCGCTATATTCCATGTGTTTTTTCTTCAGGAATATGGGCTTGGCCTTCCCGGTTGAACCGGAAGTAAGGACTTTAATAGTATCATTTTCGTTAAACCACTCCAGAATAAAACTGAAGATTTGTTTTTCCCAATCCTGAGTAGGTATGTCGTTCAATTTTAATTTTGAATATTCTATTAGTTCATATTTATCAAAATTTTGTCCGTTGATATTATACTTTTTTATTTTACTCCACTTTTTTTGAGGATTATAATACAATTTGGCATTATTTATTTCCAATGGAGATTTGATATTATTGCTAAAAACCTTACCGGTTCCCAAGCCCTGAGGTAAGGGATTCTTGAGAGTATAAGTCCATTGTGCGATAGCGTTAAGACCAATATTTGCCTCGAGTGCCGAAGTTACCCACCAATTTATATTTCTTTCCTCAGCAAGGGTTATAATTTTTTTTGAGGCTTCAAAACCTCCTAAAAGGCTGGGTTTAAGAATTATATATTGTGGGTTTATGGTGTCTAGCATCTTTTGAACTTCTTCCGGTTTTAAGCCGATGAGTTCCTCATCCAGCGCAATAGGGATAGGAGTTAATTTGCATAGATTTGCCATTTCTACCCACTGTTTTTGCTTTATTGGTTGCTCAATAGAATGTATTCCTAGTGGAGCAAGTATTTTTAGTTTTTCTAGTACTTCAGATGGCGAAAATGCACCATTGGCATCCAAACGAAGTTCAAGTTGATCTTCATCGAATTCCTCCCGGATCATTTTCAAAAGGCTCAATTCTTCTTCAAAATTAATTGCACCAATTTTAATTTTAATGCATCGAAACCCCGAATCAATTTTATCTATAATTTGGTCACGCATGAACTCATAGGATCCCATCCAAATAAGTCCGTTAATAAAAATTCCCTTTCTTCCCTTCGTGAATTCTGTATCAAAAATTACATTATTTCCTCCGTTATGAAGATCCATAAATGCCATTTCCAAAGCAAATTTAATGGCTGGAAATTCTTGGAGTTCATCTCGATTCCAATTACTGTAGGAATTTATATTATTAATACACCAGATTAGTTTTTCTTCAAAATCAACTCTGTCGTCGATACTTAGGTTTTTTATAATGCTAGCTTCACCTATACCTTTAATTGTGGGTTTTTCCTCTTCCCAAATTTCCAAATACCACGAATCTTTGGTTTTTAAAATGCCGCGTGAGGTTCCTCCCGGTATTTTAAATTTGAGAGTATGTTTTGTAAAAGAAGCTTTATACATACAGTTATCTTATTACTTAAATAATCATCCCAATTCCGAAGAGTATTGAAAACAGTAATGTTGTGAGAGCCAGTTTCTTTAAATATGGATCTAAAAGCCGCTGGTTTTGAATTATCATGATATTCTTTAATTGCAAAATAAATAGGGGAAAACTAATTAAGTAAAGCAGATTCCATCCTGATGTATAATTGAGTCTAGTATAAATTACTGCAAAAAGCATTGCCCCGGATACTAATATTAAATGATATTTTTTAGCTTTTATAAGCCCCATTTTGGCTGCTACAGTAATTTTTCCAGATTGTAAATCATTCTCAATATCTCGCATATTATTAAGATTTAAAACTGCAGTACTCAGCAGTCCCATTGATATAGCCGGAAGAATTATATCAATTTTAAAACTCAATGTATTTAGAAAGTAGGAGCCCAAAACAGCTAATAAACCAAAGAAAATAAAAACAAATATGTCGCCATAACCGTAATAACCATATGCTTTATTACCCACAGTATATTTTATTGCTGCCAATATGGCTGTAACTCCAAAAATCAGGAAAGTAATGCCTAATTGCCAATTGTCTATGAATGCTAACAATATGAGTAATATTCCTGATATTAATGTTAATATAACAAAAACAACCATAGCTTTCTTCATTTGAGAAGCAGAAATTTTTCCGCTTTGAAGTGTTCTTTGTGGGCCAAGCCTTTTCTGGTTGTCAGTTCCTTTAATACCATCACCATAGTCGTTTGCTATATTTGAGAGTATTTGCAAAAGTAAGGTGGTTAACAATGTTAAACCAATAATTGTAAAACTATATGTTCCATTAGCGATTGCTAAAAAACTACCCATTATTACTGTTGATAATGCTAGTGGCAGAGTGCGCAATCGAAATGCTTCTATCCAGTATTTTGGTTTTGACATATTATGGTTTTATGGAAACTTAGGGTATTTATGAAAATCCGGATCTCGCTTTTCAAGAAAAGCATGTTTGCCCTCTTGTGCTTCCTCAGTAAGATAATATAACAAAGTAGCATTTCCTGCAAACTCCTGAATTCCTATTTGTCCGTCTAATTCGGCATTCATACCCAATTTAATCATTCTCAATGCCATAGGGCTTCGTTTATGCATAGTTAAACACCAGTCAACGGCTTCGTCTTCGAGTTTTTCGAATGGTACAACCTTATTTACCATGCCCATTTCTTCTGCTTCTTTGGCTGAGTATTGTTTGTTAAGAAACCAAATCTCTCGGGCTTTCTTTTGACCTACTATTGCCGCCAGATAAGATGATCCCAAACCAGCATCAAAACTACCAACTTTTGGTCCTGTTTGTCCAAAAATTGCATTTTCACTGGCAATTGTCATATCGCAAACTACATGTAATACATGACCACCACCAATGGCATATCCATTTACTAATGCAATAACAGGCTTTGGCATTGAGCGTATTTTTCTTTGAACATCCAAAACATTAAGTCGTGGTACACCATCCTTACCAATATATCCTCCTTTTCCTTTCACATTCTGGTCGCCACCGGCGCAAAATGCCTTGTCGCCTTCTCCGGTAATCAATATGGTGTATATGTCCATGTCTTCCCTCAACATATCCATGGCAACCGACATTTCGGTTGTAGTAGTAGGAGTAAAGGCATTGTAATATCTTGGCCTGTTGATTGTTAGTTTGGCTATGTGATTCCATTTTTCGAGTTTAATTTCCTCGAATCCATGCATAGATTTCCATTCTCTTTTGCTCATTGTTATTTTAATTTATTTCAGTAACGAAAATATAAAAAAATTTGACGACTATTTTGTTCAGATTTCAACCTAATAGACTGTCAATAAAATCTTGTATTTCTTTGAAATCATGAATTTAAATGCATACAACATGATACATTAAACATAACATTACCCTATTTTTGCTAGGAAATAAAACAAAATATTGATCATGAAGTTTGAAAAAAAGCTTGTTAAAGGAAAACTCATTAGACGCTATAAACGCTTTTTATCAGATATTGAGTTGGAAAATGGCGAACAGGTAATTGCACATTGTACTAATTCCGGATCGATGAAGACATGTCTTGAGGAGGGTGCTGATGTTTATTTAAGTCCGGTTAACGATCCCAAGCGAAAAACAAAATTTACATGGGAAATGATTTTTATTAATAATGCCTGGATAGGTATCAATACTATGGTTCCCAACAAGTTGGCTTATGATGCTATTTCAAATGGAGAAATTGATAAATTGAGGGGTTATACAAATGTTAGAAGGGAAGTTAAATTTGGTGACAGTAGATTTGATATTTATGCTGAAAATGATCATGAGAAGTGTTTTGTTGAAGTAAAGAATGTAACCATGAAAGTTGGTGATTCAGCATTGTTTCCGGATGCGGTAAGTTCCCGTGGGAGAAAGCATCTTGAAACTCTTATTGAGGTTAAAAAATCAGGAATTAGGGCTGTAATGTTATATGTAGTGCAGCGTATGGATGTAGAATTTTTTGGGCTCGCTGAAGACATTGACCCTGCTTATGCTTCAAGTTTGCGAAAAGCAATAAAACATGGAGTAGAACTGATTGCTGTTCAGGCAAAAGCAAGCCCTGAAAGAATTCAGATAGTTAAGGAACTGGAAGTCAAATATTGAAATTCTAAATTATATTAGAATTTTAAAACATGAATTTGAAATTCACTTAATTGCTGTATTGTTTTATCGATATTTTGTGAAAACCCCAGTAACATACCACCTCCTCCGGAGCCACACAATTTTAAATAATATTCATTGGAAATTAAACCTGCATACCATATTTCTTTAATGGAATCTGGTATCATTGGTTTTAAATGCTCAAATGTGAAAGCGGATGTGTTTTTACTGCATTTGAAAATGGAATCAAAATTACCTTCCAGGAAACTATTAATACAATTGTTGTTTGAAGTAATTAACTGATTTTGTATTAGTTCGTGAAATTCATGGTTTTCATATTTTTTCAAAAACCAATCTACTAGGGGTTGTGTTTCCCCACTTGTATCTGTGTCTAACAAAAAAATACCTTCATTTTTTTGCATTTTAATTTCAGGGATTTGCATTTGCTTTAGGTTGCCAAAATCATCAATTAAAATGGCTTTGTTAAGATAAGATACAAGAGGGTCAAGTCCTGAACTTTGTCCATGATAGAATGATTCAAGAGCAGAAAATATTCTCTTTAATTCGAGTAAAATATTAGAATGATTTTTTGCATATGCATTATATAAAGAAGCTACAACTGCTCCTGAACTTCCCAAGCCGTAGCTAATTGGAATATTGCATTCAAAAACCAAACCTTTGTCCAGGTCATCTTCAAACTCCTCAGTGTTAATAATAGAGTCTAGATTATTGTCTTTTAAAAATTTTAGATAGTATATTAAATAAGGTCGAGAAAAATGTTTGTCCCATATGTTCTTTTCTGTTCCAAAAGTAAGTCTGCCTGAGAATTTATCAAAAGGAATACTTAACGCCATAGATCCTTTCATTAAACTATATTCTCCAAACAATAATATTTTGGAATTAAAACTATGTGACTTTTCTTTAATCATTAAACTATTTTTTCCGGACCATTACCTACATTATCATGTATTACCACATTATTATAGGTAAACTTCAATAATTCACTTTCAATAAAACTTTTAACCTTTTGTTCAAAAGGATCAGGATATAAGATGTGTACATTTGGTCCAGCATCAAGGGTAAAGCAAACAGGCACATCGGTTTCTTTTCTGAATTCCCATATTTTTTCTATAATTGAAATTGTATTTGGCTTCATTAGAATAAAATAGGGATTTGAAGTCATCATCATTGAGTGTAATGTTAATGCCTCTGACTCAACAATATTGATAAAACTTTTAAGGTCACCTGTTTTTAATATTTTTAGTATTGTTTTTATATTTTCATTTGCCTGAAGAAACCTATTTGTCGCATATGTATTATTAGTCATTAAGGAATGGCCAAGACTGCTTGAGACTTTTTTTTCCGATGAATCCACAATCAATATACTATCGTGAAAACTTTTATAAATATCATCCGAATCCTTATCGATGTTAATAGCAAACTTATTAGATGAACTTCTTATGCCTTCAACTTCTCCCCAAAGGGATATGCCGCCATAAATTGATCGGGCTGCGCTACCTGATCCCAATCGTGCGAAGTAGGAGGCACGTTGAAAAAACTTCTCATCCGAAGAGTCTTTGTCAAAATATTTCCTTTCAATATCACATAAGCAGAGAGCAATGGCGCTCATTCCTGATGCTGAGGATGCAATTCCTGCCGAATGCGGAAAAGTGTTTTTTGATTCTATTTTAAAATCCAACTGAGCAATGAAGGGCATCGAATGTAAAATACTTTCGAGATAGGTTTTGATCTTTTTACTGAATTGTTCCTGAATTTCATTATCAAGATAGAAATCGATTTTAAAATCTTTTTCTTTTGCTGGTGAAAAAGTTATAATCGTCTCACTAACTGATTCTTTAAGAGATAAACTCAAAGAAGCATTGGCGGGAATCTGACCGCTTTTCTTACCCCAATATTTTACAAGTGCTATATTGGAAGGACTACGCCATCCTACCTTATCTGTAGGAATAACCCCAAATATGTTATGTTTTCGATCCGTCAAGTTTTGGTTTTAAAAGGCAAAGATATTAATAAAAATGTTGACTGATGTTAAGTTTTTGTATATTTAGATTTAATCCCCGTAACATAGGTTTCAACAATAGAAAATTCCGGCTTAACTGTTTGATTGATAAATAATATTGGAAATGCAGATTTCGATAATTTTATTAATGTTTCAAATATCCAAAATAATCCCTCAAAACCCTGCCATTAATTTCTTCAGGAGTAAATACCTCCAGAACAGTTGTTTTATCATTATTAAAAAGAACTTTAAGATTTTTCTCTAGGTCGAATAAGTTTTCTGCCTTTAGGTATTCCACATTAAAGGCCTTACAAATATATTCAGATTTGTAATTATGGTGATAGGCAAATACTTGTTCTAAATTTGGTGTAGTATCAGGACCAGGTATAAATCTGAAAATTCCTCCTCCTGAATTATTGATAACGATTATCTTGAAATTTGACTTTAAATATGAGTTCATTAAACCATTGGAATCGTAAAAAAAGCCTAAGTCGCCAGTAATTAAAACATTAGTCTTGTTGGAATAATATGAATATCCTGCTGCTGTAGATAATTGGCCATCAATGCCACTTACCCCACGATTGGAGTTGTATATAATTCCATTTTTGCTGCCGAATAATTGAGAGTACCTAACGGGTGTACTATTACCCAAATGCAGACATATATTTTCAGGTAGTTTGTTTATAATACTTTCAAAAACCTTTAAATCAGAATATTCAGCATTTTCTAAGTAATTATTCTTTCTGGCTTCTGTTTTTGTTTTTCTGTTCTTCCATAATGAACTATAGTCGCTCTTGTAAGAACTTATTTCATTTACAAGCGAACTAAAGAAATCGCCTAGATTACTACTAATAATGGATTTTGTCAAACTAAAATATGTATCCATTTTTTCTCCCGAAGGGGAAATGTGATAATGCTTCTTTGGTTTGTTTGTCCTAAGAAATTTTTTCATCATCTTGGAAACTACCTGTCCGCCAAGGCTAATCAAAATATCCGGACTAAATATTAATTTATCTTCTTCTGAAAATCCTGAAACAAGATTATCAATGGTATCAATAAATCCTTGGCCATGCAGATTGGAAGTTGTTTCGCTTAAAACTATTATATTATCAAAATCAGAGATATTGCAAAGTTGTTCATTTAACTTATTATCGGAGTTTAACTGTCCGGCAATAATCATAACTTTTCGGCTGCTACTAATTTCTTTGGATAATAAATTTATGTCGTTAGTTGATATATTTGTGTCAGGAAATTTAATATCTGCCTTGGCAATATTAGTCTCATTTGTTGTTTGGTAGAGAGGTTCGTCGAAGGGAATATTAATATGTACAGGCCCTGATTCCGGAAGGCGACAACTATTTAATGCTTCATTAATAATTGCTTCAGTTTTTATTAATTCTTCTTCTGTGGAAATTTCCAGAGGCAAATTATAAGACTTTTTAATATAATTATTGAAAACGCCACTTTGCCTTATTGTTTGTCCGTCGCCAATATCTATAAGGTGTTGAGGTCTGTCGGCTGTTAAGATCAGAAGAGGTATTTTTTGGTAATAAGCTTCAGAAATTGCAGAAGCGTAGTTTAATACGGCACTTCCAGAGGTGCATGCAATGGCAACTGTTTTACCTGTTTGTAAGGCCATTCCCAATGCAAAAAATGCTGCCGACCTCTCATCAACAATAGTAAAAGTGTTTACGTTTTTATTATTTGCGAAACTTATAACAATAGGAGCATTGCGAGAGCCCGGAGAAATTACAATATTTTCCAGTCCGTGTTGCAAAAACAATTCTGTTAAAAGACTAATGTTCTTTTTGTCGGAAGTCATCGTGCAAATTTCACAATTTTTCGATTACACTCAACAGGGTTTTTGATTTGTTTACGGTTTCCTGCCATTCGGCTTTTGCATCCGATTGTGCTGTAAGGCCTCCACCAACATAAAACAAGGCTTTATTATTTACAAATTTTGCACATCTTAGATTTACAAATAATTGCGATTCATTGTTGAAATTCCAAGGCCCCAAAAAACCTGTATATAGTTCTCTTTTATGAACTTCAGCAGCTTCTATCATATGGTATGCTCTGGCTTTTGGTAATCCGCAAACAGCTGGGGTAGGATGCAGGCCTTTAATAACTTTTGCTATATTTTGATTTAATACTGAAGTTTTAATTTTAAAAACGGTTTTCAAGTGGACAATGTTACCGGCAGTTATAGTATCATGACCTATTGTTTCGTATTCTTTAATGCCTATTTCAGATAATAATTTTTCAATATAATAACTGACCAGGCGTTGTTCTTCAATTTCTTTTTCACCCCAGGTTTTGTTTTTTTTATAATTGCTTAATAATTGTGTTCCTGCAACCGAATTTGTTTCGTAATAATCATCAGTTTTCTTAAAAAGTATTTCAGTAGTTGCACCTGCCCATATTCCCGTTTCTTCACTGTATAAAAAATAAGTAAAGGCTTTTGGATATTTTTTAATGGTATTTTCAATAAAACTAAGGTAGTTAAAATCACTATGTAATTCCATGGGTGATATTCTGGATATCACAATTTTATCCAATTCCTCGTCCTTTAGTTTGTCAATTATATAGTCAGTTTTGCTGAGATATTCAATTTTAGATAGAAATTATGATTCGTTTAAAACTTCTGTTTGTTTTTCTATTTTGGAAACACTTGTGAGGTATTGATTTAATTCTGATAAATCGTCTTCAGAATTAAAAATAAAATCGGGATTAATAAATTTAATTTCATTGGTTTTGGCACTTTGAAATTCAGCAATTATAAATCCCTTTAAAACTTCAATTTTGTCATAATCTGTACAGTGAAGTTTAGCCGATTTCTGTACCAGCAATATGGATGTTTTTGTATCCGGAAGGCTGTAAACAACAAATGGCAAGCCTTTTTCGATTAGTAAATTGATGATATTACTGCTAAATAATTTCACTTTTTAATTATAAAATTAGTAATGCGGCAAATAGATAGAGGTTTTCCACTTTCATGTTTTATATCAATATTCCATACATGTGTGTTTTTTCCTTTATGGATAAGATTTCCTTCAGCAATGGCAAAGCCTTCTGATGCAGAGCCGATATGATTTGCACTCACCTGAGCACCTCTTACATCAAAAATGCTCATATCAACTATCAATGATGATCCAAAACCAGCAACGGTTTCTGCAAGCGCCAAATTAGCTCCTCCATGTAATATCCTCATGGGTTGAAATGTGCGATTATTGATGGGCATCCTGGCTTTTAGAAATCCATCTTTTGCTTCCAGGTATTCAATTCCCATCCATTCCATCATAGTATTTTTATTGATGGAATTAAGATTTTCAATATTTAATTTAGTTTCCAATAATCCGATATTTAAAAATTAAAAGTAATACAAATTTCTATTTTATTCTTCTTATTACAAAATTGCTTCTACTTTTGTAAATGGTTCTTGTTAAGTGATAGTAAATTATTATTAATTTTATTCCGATATTGGAATCTTAGTCCTTTTTTGGGAAAATTCAAAAAAAGCACATTCGTTATTTTACTCATTATTAACATTTTATATATAAGGACTAATTTTTGATTATTTAAAGTTAACAGACACTATTTGCTATGAAAAAATATTTCTATATACTTACTTTGGTTTTATTAATTGGAACAATATTTAGTTCCTGTCGTAAATATAGTAATAATCCTCCTAATGATAATATAACCGACTTTCTTGAATTACAGATTAGCGAAGACTTTACATTTGAAAGTTTTACCAACCTGCAAACATCAATTCAACTGGCTAGCACAAAAGCTACGGGCACTGAGATTTTACAAATTTACGATGCTCATCCTGCTGATGGTGGCAAATTAATTTTAACAGGAGCCGCTGATAAAAATGGTAGTTTTACTTTAACCATAAGAATAGCCTCTCGTCTTGCAGAAGTTTATATTGCAAAACTTTCATCAAACGGACAAAACGAATTTGTAGCAGTGCCTGTAAGTGGTAATGCTATAGAATTTAGTTTCGCGGCTAATAGTACTTTTAAGTCTGTTGATACTTGGTGCGATTGTGACCCAAGTGAATATTTACCAGACAATTTTAATGCTGATTTGGAAATAAATAGTGGGGAGACGTATTGTGTAGCAGCTGATGATTTTGTAACAATTAAGAAATTAAGGCTTCATAGTGGTGGTACTTTAAATGTTTGTGGTACTGCAATAANGTACTCTAATAATTAAGAAATTTTATGGTGATTACTCAGGAGGAACAATTTCTGTTTCACCTAGCGGTAGTTTAACTGTAAAAGAAAATGGAATGCCTCATGATATAGATGTTTATGGTACACTTGATTTCACAAATAAAGATGCAGATATTGATGGTACTCTGCATAATTACGGTGATGTTTCTTCAACCGTAGAGATTGAATTATCTGGAACTATTATTAACGATGGTTCCTTTACTACTTCTGATAAGTTTGAAATTAAAGATGATGGAGAACTTATTAATAACTGTCAGTTTTATGTTACTACTAGTACTTTATCTCCAATGAGTAGTGACCAGGACTTTAAACAAGAAGGTGCCTTTACTAACAATGGTTATTTAAAGGTAGATGAAAAACTTTAATTAAAAGGCTCTGGTAGTAAAAAAACTACTTTGGGTTTAGGAAGTCTGATTGATTGTGGAGAATTCAAAATTGAGGGTGATGTAGTTGGCCCTGACTCACAAGGTTCCCAAATTACAGCAACTGATGATAGCGAAACAAAAAGTGATTCAGATATTAGTGGATATGTTGACCTTTGGGTTAAAAATAATAATGAAATCGACCCAAATGATGGTAGTAAAGGTAATAATGTCACTTATCATGATTATACAATTACAGCTCCGAGTTGTGGTGAAAATGTAGCACCGGAATTAAATGGTCCATTTCAAATCGGCGGACTGGTAAATGAACCAATTACGCCTTATGTTATTACAGCTACTGGTACTGAACCTGTGGATTATAATGCTACAAATTTACCAAGCGGTTTGAGCTTTAATACAACTACGCACACCATTAGTGGAACACCCACAGCTGTTGGAACATATAATATAAACTTAACAGCCAGTAATTTTATGGGTGATGATAGCGAAATACTTGTGTTAATTGTAACACAGCCAACTGAACCACCTGTTATAACAAGTTTATTAACTGCCAGCGCAACTGTTGATCAATCGTTCAACTATACTCTTACAGCAACAGGAACTGGCCCAATTACATATTCCGTTAGTAATTTGCCCGCTGGTTTAAGTTTTAATTCTGGAAATCAACAAATATCTGGAAGTCCTAGTACAGCCGGCACTTATAATATTGTTTTAAGTGCCAGCAATTACGGTGGCCCAACAACCGAAATACTCGTACTTACTGTTGGAACACCTCCAACTATTAACAGTCCGTTAACCGCATCAGGAACAGCAGGAGATCAATTTATAACTCATAACCTAACGGCAGATGGTTCACAGGACATTACATATTCTGCAACTAATCTACCTGATGGTTTATCCTATAATCCTGCCGACCAAACAATTAATGGTACTCCAACTTTTGGGGGTGTTTATAATGTAACACTGCAGGCCACTAATGATTATGGAACAGATGTTCAAACTCTTGTAATAACCATAAATGAAGGTTTGGAAGCACCATTAATTACAAGTGCTTTGACTGACAATGGTATGAAGGATTTTCCATACAGTTATACAATTACTGCATCAGGTTCACAAACTATTACTTTTGATGCTATTAATCTACCTACCGGACTATCAATTAGTGGAAGCGTTATAAGTGGTGTTCCAACTGTGGCCGGAACTTTTAATGTTTCCTTAAGTGCTACTAATTCTGCAGGTACCGATAACAAGACATTAGAACTAACCATTGGAACTGGAGGCGAAACAGATGCTGACGGAGATGGTATTCCAAATAATCTCGATGCCTATCCAGATGATGCCGATAGAGCATTTAATTCATAT
>PKTD01000178.1 GCA_002869315.1 Marinilabiliales bacterium
ATTAATGGGGGGGGTTATATCAGTATTTTGCATATTGAAACAGGCTTATGTAAATTATATAATAGTTGCAACCTTTGTAATCTTTGGCAGTATTATTACATTGATATACTGCCTTGCAACATTACGACAATGTGAGTTAGTGTGAGTTTCCAGTAAGGCAAGTTTACTTACTAATTCCAACATCCCTACGATACGACCAGCGCATCAGCCACATGGCAAATAATAGAACAGAAATTGCTATTAAAAATGTAATGGTAAATCCTAGAAGTTCATAGAATAAAACACCTAATAATGGTGAAAAAATCGCCCTCACTCCTGTTAATGAAAGGTGAAGCGATTGATAAGTTCCAGCCTCGCTGGGTTCGCAAAAATATGCTGATCCTATATTCCAAAGCAAAACCATTGTAGAAGCAAATACTCCATGGAAAATAATATACAAAATCAAGGTATAATAAATAGTAATATCATAAATCTCAAATGAATACGGTAGGTAATCTGTAAGTATTACCATCGAAATATATAATGCAACGGATGAGAAGGTTAATGCAGCAAACTTTCGAGGATCTATATCTCAAAGCAATTTACCAAAATAAGGTAATAATATGATTGCCAATATATTATAAGCATTTCTGTAAAATGCAACAGAACTGTAATTCAAATTCAAACCATCATAAAAATAAATAGTAATTACAGTTACAGAAATCATAAATGCAAACCCGTAAAGCATAAAGCCAACTTCAAAGTGCCTGTAGGGAACATTGGTTTTTAAAATATCTTTCATCTCTTTTATAGATGAACTAACTGCTTTAAAAATGCCTGAAGAAGGAGTAGTAACATTCTTCTCTAGTGGTTGTGGTATTAAAGAAAGGACATAAACAGAAATAATGGCCAAAAATCCTGTTATTGGAAGAATATATGTAAAAACATAATTGTCGATATCTAGTAAATACCCATAAATAAAAGTAACTAACAGCATTACAATCTTATTTAAAGATGTAGAATAACTATATAGTTTACCAAAATTAGAATGGGTATAATTTCCTTTCAATAAATAGTTGATATTAGGGTAAATAACCAGATTTCCTGCGAAATATATCAGGAAAAGTCCAAGGTAAATTAAATGATAAACAGGACTATCATATGCTTCTGCGTTACGGGGAAAAAAGAATATTAACAACAAAGGAAGGCGCGACAATATTGCTGTTGCTCGTAATAATCTTTTGCGATTTTTTACTCTTTTTAGAAATTCATTTATCAGAATAAGAAAGAGAAAAACTATCATTGAAAACTGAAAAAGCAATCCCAGTTGATAGTTGGATCCATTTATACTCTTCAAAAAAACAAATTCATTTAGAGCTAAAACTCCCAGAACGATGCCTTCTATAAGCATATAAAGTAAATGGAGTTTGAAGGTAATTTTTTCCCTTTCGTTTAGCAATCTTAGTACGTTGAACAATTTGCCTGATTTTTTTGCAAAAATATGAAATGTATATTGATAAATAGCCCTTTTTAAATAAAACAAAGTATGGAATTAAAAAACATCATAACTTTGCAAAATGAATTTAATCTTATCATTTATTGCCAGGTTTTTTATTGCACTTTTTGCGATAGTACCATTTAGGTTATTATATATTTTCAGCGATTTTCTATATTTTATTTTATATAAAGTACTGAAATACAGAGTTAATGTAGTAAGAGATAATTTGAAAAAATCTTTTCCCGAAAAATCGGATAAAGAAATTAAAAGATTAGAAAAACTATCTTATAAAAATTTGTCAGACATTACTGTTGAGAGTTTAAAGGCCTTTACAATGAGTGTTGAACAAATCTACAAACGTCATAAGGTTATAAATGAGGAAGAATTAATACCATATTTCGATAATTTTAATGGTGTAATTGCCCTACCAAATCACTATGGTAACTGGGAATGGGGTGCATTATCCTGTATGCAGTTAACATGGCCGGGAGTAGTATTATACAAACCACTTTCCAATAAGCACCTGAATAATTATGTAAAGAAAAACAGATCAAGAAGTGGCAGTGATTTACGCTCTATTTACAATACAGCCAGAGTATTTATTGAAACAAAGAATAAAAAGTTCAATTATGTAATGGCTGCCGACCAAAGTCCATCAAACCTTAAAAAATCCTATTGGATAGATTTTCTGGGCAGAAAAACAGCATTTTTACACGGTCCTGAACTATATGCAAAAAAGTACAATTACTTACCTGTATTTGTGGATATACAAAGGGTAAAAAGGGGCTATTACGAGTTGGAACTATCAGTTCTTACAGATAATCCAAAAGAGACTAAAGATGGTGAAATAACAGCCTTACTGGCAGCAAAACTAGAAGAGGTTGTTATTAAAAAACCCGAAAACTGGTTATGGTCGCATAAAAGATGGAAGTTGAAATACCCAGAACAACAGCCAGAAACTAATTAAGACTATAATTATAAAGAGTATTTTCAGAGGCAGTAATTAAGTTCAGTTCTCTGTTATTATTCAAACTACCAACAGTAAATGGAGTTTCGCTTACAAGACCTTTGCTTATCACCGTATTACCTTTATTATCAAAAAGATATATCGTCTTCTCCTGATCGGAAACTATACCCAGTACTGATTGTCCTCGACTTATATTAAAAAAGACTGGCTTAATATTTATTTCACTATCGAATGTATAGGAAAAAAGTAGTTTTTTAAATTTATCAAATACTTTTAATTCACGTCCATCAACAAAAATAAAATCCACTGAATTATCTTCATTAAAATCCTCATAAAGGAAAAAGTGGTTTTCTGAGAAATTGCCAAAATCAGTTGAAGCGAGTCTGCCATTTGATTTGATATAAGAAAGTTTACCACTTTCATCGGTAGTAAGTATAATGCCTTTACTATTTGTACGATTTACGTAGAAGTTTGAATTTCTTGCCTTTCTGAACTTCCCTTTAATCTTAATCCTCTCCTTTCCTCTACGGTTTACTATAGTTGTTATATTGTCTATATCGGTTATTATAATATAATCTTTACCATTGGCAACTACCCTTTTTACTGTCTCATTTACAATATTTTGAGTATGGGGTTCATTCCAACCTTTTATTGCATAGCCTTTAATATCATAATTATAGGTTTTCTTATCAGCCTGTGAAATAAGCACTCGATAATCGCGCCTATTATTATAATCAAATACATTTAGAGGATTTGTTGCGGCCGGATTTAATTTTTTGGGATAACCCTTTAAATAATCACCGTTTTTATCAATTAAATAAACATAATCGGCCGTATTGAAGAGATATTGAATTTTCCCATTTTTATAAAAATCTACCTGATGAATCTCACCCTCGGGAATATTATCAATCTTCTTTTTCCACATTAACTGACCGTCATTGCTAATTAAGTAGATATTTGATTTTTTATCGTAGCAAAAAACCATAAATCTGTTTGTAATATGATCCTTAACCATAGTGGGTTTTCCAGCAATTTCAGCATCCAATTGGATTTTCCATTTAGCAAGATTTTCTTCAGTTCGTTTGTTTCCCAGTTTAATGTAGAAGTTTGTGAAAAACAATCCATTATCATTGCTAAACTGAAAAGAAGCGCCATGAAGTCCTGAAATTAATTCATTTTCTCCCAATAAAGAAAGTGAGGTTTCTTTATTTACAAACTTTGCAACTAAATTAAGCAGCTCTGGAGGCCTTATAAACAGTGAAATGTTTTCTGTTGATGAAAGATTATCTGAAAATATTTTAAAATTATCATTTAAATCCAGCGTTTTTCCGCTATCATACATTTGGATAATTTTAATTAGCATCTCCTTACTATTAGCAAATACGGCATAATCTCCCATAATGAAATAATAATTGTTTTTAATGGGATAAAAAACGTTGCCAAATATTGTATTTAATAGGTCTTTATTTTTTATTTGCCTTATTGTATAGTTAGCATAAACGGTTTTTGAATTTGCTTTTGTGAGTGAGGACAACTTTTTTAATTCATCTCCCCCCCTATTAATGTCATTAAAATTAAAAATTGCAAAAGACTGATTTTCAAAGCCAGATAAACTCGAGGCAGCACAACCATAGGCTATAGTTCCTCCTAAATA
>PKTD01000029.1 GCA_002869315.1 Marinilabiliales bacterium
ACATAACTAAAAAAGGCCTCATTTTCTTTGCTGCCTTTTACTTTTAGACCTTTGACATATGAATTTGTATCGGTTGTTAGTGTTATGTTTTGCTCACCATTAATGATAAATTCAAAAAGTTTGGTTTTTCTGGGACTAACAGCCATATATATACCTCCAGGAAGAAGTGAGTCGAATTTGAAGGTAAATTTACTTTTGTTGGAATAAGCCGTATCTACTAATTGAATTTTATTTCCATAATAGGAAGTTAGTAATAATGTACTATCTTTGAACTTATCGATGTTGATTTGAATTTTTTGGGCTGATTGTCCTAATGTGCTGATTGTCACCGTTATTATAAGGAAAAACAAGCCAGATAATTTCTTCATTTTTAGTAGAATTTATAATCGGTCAAAAGTAGAAATATAATTTTTAAAAAAAAATATTAAAATTTTTAAACAGGGGGGGTATAAAAAGGACATTAATTGTTACTAATATATGACAAGGTGTCCTAATTATTCAATACATAAATAATTGTAACATGAAAATATATAAGTTATTGTCAGTTTTTTTAGTAGTAATGCTGTTGTTTGTAACACAGTTGTTTTCGCAAAATCAAATTGCTGGAAACTACTACTATCACAATGATACAACAATGCCAATGGCAAATGTTAACGTAAATCTATATAATCTCAACGGTGATTTTATAACTAGTGATGTCACAGATTTCTTTGGAGAATTTTTATTAACTGATATTCCTGATGGAGATTATACAATTTCAGCAGAAACAAGTGCAGAAGCAGGTGGAGTTGATCTCTATGATGCTATGCTAGTTTTCTGGGCTGCACATGGATGGATTGAACTAAATGAGGTTGAGTTTGCCGCTTCAGATGTTGACGCTGACCTTGAAGTTGATATGTGGGACTTTCATCTTATATTTGTTGAATATCTTATCCAGGGTAATCCATTTCCTGGAGGAGATTGGGCTTTTGATGACGTAACAGTTAGTTTCAGTTCAAGATCTTCAAATAATGTTACTACTGTAAATACCTGGGCAACAAGTAGAGGTGATGTAGAAGGAGAATGGGAACCCTCAGGAAGAGATATAGACCTATTTAACTCACAATATTATAAGGTTAATGTTAACGATAAGCAAGAGACAACTAGATTTGCAGTTGCTACCGATTTTGATGGAAACCTTAATGGATATGACTTAAACCTAGCATTTCCAATTGAAAAATTAAACATAGTAAGTATAAGTGGGCCTGATGAAAACTTTAATTATTCCGTTGATAAAAGAAGTGGCATTATAAGGGCAAATTGGCTTAATCAGAGCCTTGAGGCAAGCACAGTTACAGGTAGTGAGTTATTTGTAATTGAAGTTGAAGGAAATCAGGGTGAGCAAATTGAAAGAGGTGAACTTCTTAGTTTGCTTCCAGGTGGTATGCTCATTGATGATGAAAACAATAAACTTAAGAATACTGAAATTAAACTTCCATTAGTGGAAAACGATCAAACTAATGTTGATGTAGTTGCTTATCCTAATCCGGTAGTTAGTAACTTAAAGTTCAGCATAAAAGCAGAAAATGCTTTTAGCCATGCCAGTGTTGTTATTTACGACCTAAGTGGTAAAAAAGTAGTAGATATTAGCAATCTTGAAATTCATCAAGGTGAACAAGAGATATCTGTTAATACAGAAAGTTTGAATCCTGGTAATTATGTATACTCCTTTAGCCTATTAGGAGAGGGAGAAAAGAATATCAGGGGACATTTTGTTAAGTCCAAATAACTTTTAGTTTTTTGGTTGGTTAAGTAAAGGGAAGCATTGCTTCCCTTTTTTTATTTTTATTGAATAATATTTAGTATTTTGCGTTAAATTGTTTGTAATTTTATCTTTATGATTAACAATAAAATAGTCATTAAAAAGCAATAGAAATTACAGTTAACTGACTTGAAAATGCTTAAGGTTATTGGTAAATTTAGAATATTATACACCATTTCAATATATTTCCTGAGTCTTATTATCTATGTACCAGCTAATGCTGCAATTGACAATGGTGATATGGTAAGCGAAGAGGGTCAAGATTCAATAGTTTCACAAAAATATAATATACGCGAACTTCGATTATTAAATATAATTGAGTATGCTGATAGCCTGTCGAATGAAAATGTCAATGAGGCTCTTCTGTTTTTATTAAAATCAAAGTACGATGATGTAAATTCAATTAATAAGAAGTTGCTGGCTGATTATTTCCATGTTTATGGTAAAATTTTAGTTCAAAATAGAAAGACTGATGAGGGAATTGAACAGTTGACAAAATCATTAGAATTAAAAAGACAACTCTATGGCGAGAATGATAATAAATTGGCAAAAACATATAATTATCTTGGAATTGCCAGATTTAGGAAACATGAATACGAAGAAGCATTAAATAATTATTTCAAGGTTGTCGAAATTTTAACTTCAAATTCTTTTTTCGGAAGAGACTTATTTGATGTTTATTTAAATATTGGAATTGTTAGGGCGAGTGTTGGTAAATATGAGGATGCATATTTGTATTTTGAAAAAGCTTCTGAAATTATAGATACTGATGGCGCGCCAGATAGTCTTGCAATAGCAAGGTTTTATAATAATTATGGATTACTTGGTAGCATAATGGGTAAAATTGAGGAAGCGAATGGCTACTTTGATATTTCGGAGAGATATTATATCGATCTATATGGAGAAAACCATTTTAATCTAGCACGATTAAATCTTAATAAAGGAGTAAATACATTTCACGATTTAGATTACCAAGTTAGCAAGTTATATCATAATAAGGTAGTTGATTTGTATCTGGCAAATAATAACTATGGATCCGGCTTAATAAAGGCTCTTGGTAATCTTAGTGTAATAAGTAATGAATTGGGGGATTATAAAGCATCTATTGATTATGCTAATAGAGCATTAAGTTATAATCCTGATGATGATATGAAAATTGTAATTTATCTGAAATTATGTGAAACGTATAAGAACCTGGGTCAGATAAAAGAAATAAAAAATGTTTATTCTAAACTATTAAATCTTGCTAAAAGTGTAAAAGCAAATCCGAAACGTCAGGTTGAAATTTATGTTGCTTATGCTAATTTCTTAAAGGATCAAAAGAGATTCGAAATGGCATATAATTATTATAAGTTAGCGCTGGATATTGAAGGAGGACAAAATGGTTTTAAGACAAAAGTTTATGCTGATTTATTGTCAAGAATGGGTGTATTTTATCTTGACTCTGATGGAGATGTAGATATGGCACTTCAATACTTCGATAGATCAATTGATGTATGGCAGAATAAGTTTGAGATAGATAGTGATGGCAATATTGACAACAGTTTCCATGACCTTAGGTTTAGTTATGCCTATAGAGGGAAATCCAAGGCTTTGATAAAGAAATATGAGCAATTGGGAGGGATAACTTTTTTATATAGAAGTCTTGATAATTATGAATGGCTATTAACTCAACTTGAAAGAATTAGCAGAAGTTTGCAGAAAGAAAACCAGGAAATAATTCGAAGTATGATTTACCCTATATATAATGAAGTAATTAAACTCTCATATAAACTGTATAATATTACATCGAACAAATATTTTCAAGAAAAATCATTTGAGTTCTCCGAGAAAAGTAAATCAGCTATTTTATTGGCTTCCATCAGAAATTCAAAAGCTATGCAAACCTCTGATATAAATTCTGAAACCCTTAAAATGGACCAGGAACTAAATGAGGAAATAAATGCTGTGAAGAAACAATTGTTTG
This sequence comes from Marinilabiliales bacterium, assembly GCA_002869315.1. Classification (GTDB taxonomy): domain Bacteria; phylum Bacteroidota; class Bacteroidia; order Bacteroidales; family F082; genus BM524. Next base: position 3,768 of record PKTD01000029.1, read on the forward strand.
ATGAGAATAAGGAAGTTGTAAAAGATAAAAAGAGGATAAACTTTTTTGATGGTCGATTACTAATGCTGTTAAAAAAGCATGATTCATTGATTGAGCAATTGGAGAAAAACAACCCTAAATATTATTCATTAAAATATGATATTTCAGTAATAGAACTTGATGAGTTAAACGGTAAATTGTCAAATGATGATGCATTGGTAGAGTACCAAATGATGGACTCCAGCCTCTATATATATGTGCTAACGGAGAAAAAACTGTTTACTAGACAAATGGCTTTAGATTCAAATTTTTATAATTCATTAGAATATTTGATTGAATTA